>JASHQO010000188.1 GCA_030039105.1 Xanthobacteraceae bacterium | reverse complement strand
CCAGTGCGCCATGCAGCACGAAAAGCCGACCAGCGCGTCCTTGTGAAAGATCGGCAGCGTCAGCGTGACGTGGTTGAGGTGGCTGCCGGTGATGTAGGCGTCGTTGGTGACGTAGATGTCGCCCGGCTTCATGCCGCCATTGTTCGCGGATGAATCGCCGAAATGGCGGATCGTCGCCTTCACGACCTCTGCCATGCCGCGGATGAACATCGGCAGGCCGATGCCGATCGACACCGTCTCGCCGTCCTTGGTGAACAGCCCGGTAGTGAAATCGAGCGCCTCGTAGATGATGATGTTGTAGGCGGTGCGCATGAGGTTGGTCTTCATTTCCTCGGTCACCGCGATGACGCCGTTGCGCACGATCTCGGTGACGACCGGATCGGTCTTGCGCGCGTGCTTGGTCTTGCTTCCGGTCTTGGCCTTGCGTTTCATGGTTTCTCTATTCCGCCTTGATGCCGGCATCGCGAATGACTTTGCCCCACTTGTTGGTCTCGGCGACGATCAGTCGGCTGAAATCGTCCGCCGAGCCGGTCAACGTCATGCAACCCATGTCGGCGAGCCGCGCCTTGATGGTGGCGTCGGCGAGGCCGGCGTTGGCCTCGCGGTTCAGTGCCGCGACGATATCGGTTGGCGTACCCTTCGGCGCAGCAATGCCGAACCAGGAGCTGGTCTCGTAACCCGGCACGAATTCGCTGACGCTGGGCAGATCGGGCAGCAGGTCGGAACGTTTGGCCGTGGTCACCGCCAGCGGCCGCAGCTCGCCGGCGCGGATATGCGAGATCGAGGCAATCGTGGTGGCGAAAGCGACCGGCACCTGGCCGCCGACCAGGTCGGCCATGGCCGGCCCGTCGCCGCGATAGGGAATATGGCGCAGATCGACGCCCGCCATGGTGTTGAACAACTGGCCGGCCAGATGGCTCGGCGTACCGATGCCGGCGGACGCATAGGCGAGCTTGCCGGGATTGGCCTTGGCATAGGCGATCAATTCCGGAATCGATTTTACCGCAAGCGACGGATGCACCTCGGCGACATTGGGCACGCGCACCACGCCGGCGACCGCCGCGGTGTCGCGGACGAAATCGAAATTGAGATTGGGATAGAGCGCGCCATTGGCCGCGACCGCCGGCGGCACCATCAAGAGGGTGTAGCCGTCGGGCGCCGCCTTCACCACGATTTCGGCGCCGACGTTGCCGCCCGCGCCGGGATGGTTCTCGATGACGAATTGCTGGCCGAGCCGCTGCGACAGCCACTGTCCCATCAGTCGCGCCAAAATGTCGGTGGTGCTGCCGGCGGAGAAGCCGACGACAATGCGCACCGGATGCGCCGGATAGGTGTCGGCCCGCGCCACGCGCGCCGCAGTCGGAAGCGCGGCGGCGCCCGCGGCAAGATGCAGAAATGCGCGGCGGGGAAGTTTCGTCATGGCGTGCTCCTCCCGAACCCCATTTGCCGAACGTTAGCGTCCGCCAACGGCAATGACGAGATTGCCCAAAGCGTCGACCTCCATCGCGTCGCCCGGCATCAGCACCGTGGTCGAGGCGTATTCCTCGATCAGGGCCGGGCCTTCGATGCGATTGCCGGCACCGATCGCGTCGCGGCGATAGGTCGGCGTCAGGTGCCACTTGCCGCCGTAATAGACCTTGCGCTTGCCGCCAAAGGCGGCTTTGGCCGGCGCTCTGCCGCCGCGCCCGATCTTGCGCTGCGGCGGTTTGCGCATCAGCCCGGTCACGGTCGAGCGCAGGCTGACGATCTCGGCGTGCTCGGCCGGCGCCGAGGTGCCGTAGCGTTGCGCGTGCATCGCGTCGAAATAGCGCTTGATGGCGTCGCGATCCTTGCGCACGAATGCAGACATCGGCAGATCGACGGTCACCGCGTGCTCCTGGCCGACATAGCGCAGGTCGGCGGCGCGCTTGACCGCGATCTTGTGCGGCTTCACCGAGGTGCCGGCAATGGCATCGCGACCTTGTTGCTCGAGCGCGCGATAGACCTTCTCGATCTCATCGAACTTCGCGTCTTCGAGCGGCGTGAACCAGGTGCGCACGTAATCGTAGCGCAGGTCGGCGAACAGCATGCCGAAGGCGGAGAACACGCCGGGCGCAGACGGCACGATCACTTTGCGCATGCCGATCTCGCGCGCCACTTCGACGGCGTGCAGCGGGCCGGCTCCGCCGTAGGCGAACAGCACGAAGTCGCCGGCATCGAGGCCGCGCTCCGTGGTAACGCCCTTGACCGCGTACGACATCGTGGTCGCGGCGATACGCAGAACGCCTTCGGCCGCTTCGACCGCGCTCATTCCGAGCGGATCGCCGATTTTCGATTTCAGCGCGCGCTCGGCGGCGCCGACGTCGAGTTTCATCTCGCCGCCGAGGAAGCGCCCGGCGCCGAGCCGGCCGAGCATCAGATTGGCGTCGGTCACGGTCGGCTCGGTGCCGCCGAGCCCGTAGCACGCCGGACCCGGCGAGGCACCGGCGCTCTGCGGGCCCAGCCGCAGCGCGCCGTCGACCACGCGTGCAATCGAGCCGCCACCGGCACTGACTTCGAAAATATCCATCATGGCGATCTGCACCGGCAGCGCCTTTTCATAGCCGCCGATCAGCGCCTCGCCCGTGGTCAGCGGCTCGCCGTGATGGATGACGCCGGCCTTGGCGGTGGTGCCGCCCATGTCGAAGGCAATGGCGTTGTCGATCTTCAGCGCACGGCAGAGCGCCTGGGTGCCGATGACGCCAGCCGCGGGTCCGGACTCCAGCGTGCGGATGCATTGGCTCTGCGCCTGATCGGCTTCGTAGAGGCCGCCGGTCGATTGCACGATCAGGAACGAGCCGGCGAAGGCGGCCTTGCGCATATGGGCGTCGATCTCGCCGATATAGCGCCGCACCTTTGGGCCGATATAGGCGTTGGCGGCCACCGTCGAGGAGCGCTCGAACTCGCGGTATTCTTGCGACAGTTCGTGGGAGGCCGACACGAACATCGACGGGTGATTTTTCTCCAGGATCGCCTTGGCGCGCCGCTCATGATCGGCGTTGGCGTAGCAATTGAGAAACAGGATCGCGACGGCTTCGACGCCGAGCCGCTCCAATTCGCGACCGAGCGCCGCGATCTCGGCCTCGTCGAGCGGCCTGTCGATCTCGCCGTCGGCCAGCATGCGCTCGCGCACTTCGAAGCGCAGCGCACGCTCAATCAGCGGCACGTGCTTCTGGAAGAAGAGATTATAGGCGTCCGGCCGGTTGATGCGGCCGATCTCGTAGATGTCGCGAAAGCCCTCGGTGATCAGCAGCGCAGTCTTGGCGCCGGTGCGCTCCAGCATGGTGTTGATGGCGATGGTCGAGCCGTGCAGGAACAGCGCCGCCGACCGGTAATCGCTGCCGGCCTTGGCGACGCCCGCCGAAATGCCTTCAACCAGGCGCGACGGCGTCGATAGCGCCTTGCCGAAGGTGAGCTTGCCGGTTTTTTCGTCGAACACCGCGATGTCGGTAAAAGTGCCACCGATGTCGGCCGCCAGCCGCAAACGTCCCTCACTCATTCCAAGCTGCCTCATGCGTCCAGCACGACGTAATCGTCCTCGATGCTGACGGGAAATGTCTCGGCCACGTAAGGCCCCTCGACCAGGGTCGCGCCGGGCGCTACCGAAACGGAAAACTGCCGCGCCCGGATGCGCGACGGATCGCACCAGGATTTGCCGGTGCGCACGTCGAACTCCCAGCCGTGCCACGGGCAGCGGATGATCTCGCCTTGGCGCGAATAGCGGTATTGCCCGGGCTCGCTCGACTCGATCAGTCCGGTGAGACGGCCCTCGCACAGGCTGCCGCCCTGATGCGGACAACGGTTCGCCAGCGCGAAGAACTCGCCCTTGATGTTGAACACGGCGATCTGGCGGCCGCGGATGTCGACGAGCTTGCGGGTCCCGGCGGGAAATTCGCGCAACGCAGCGATCACGTGTTTCGCCATGGCGAGGGCCTAACTTCTACTCAACTCACTCCCGCGCAAGCGGGAATCCGGATGAGATCGCAAGGCCAGGAGAAACCTTCCTGGGTCCCCGCTTTTGCGGGGACGAACGGACGAGTGGCGATAACGGGTCAATTTGCCGGCGCTCCGCTCTCATGCGCCTGCCCGGCAAGCCGGCTGTAGGTCGCGAGCGCGTTGTCGCGCCGGATCTTGCCGTACAGCTTTGGCGGAATGCCGGCCGGAAGAATGTCGTCGCCGTCGAACTGCCAGTGCGGAAAATCCGACGAGAACAGCAGCATGTCGTCGGACTGCAGATGCTCGATCAGCTTGGCGACGGCGGCCGGATCGTCCGGCCCGTCGAACGGCTGGATGGTGAGGCGGAAATGATCGCGGATGATCTCCGCCGGCGCGCGGTCGATCCACGGCACTTCGAGTCGGACGCCGCGCCAGAATTTCGACAGCCGCCACAGGAACGCCGGCAGCCAGGTCACCCCGGATTCCATCAGCACCACTTTGAGCTTCGGAAACTTAACGAACACGCCTTCGCAGACGAGGCTGGCGACTTGGGTCTGGAAGCCCTGCGACTGCGCCGCGTAGTCCTCGGCATACCACGACGGCCAGCCGAGCGACGTCACGGCATGCTTGAAGGACGAGCCGGCATGGATGCCGAGCGGCAGGCCGTGGCGCTCGGCCGCTTCGTAGACCGGCCAGTATTGCCGGCGGCCGAGCGGGGCCTCGCCCATGCACAGGACGAGCACCTGGACGAAGCGCCGGTCCGGCGCGCAGCGCTCGATCTCGGCGACGGCAAGTTCGGTGTTCTGCATCGGCACCACGATCGAGCCACGCAGCCGCGGGTCGCGGTCGAGCCATTCCATGGCGACCCAATTGTTGACGGCCTTGGCGAACGCCGCCGCCATGTCCTCGCTGTAGAGGAGCTGCACGCCGTAGAGGCAATTGCAGATGGCGACGTCGATCGACCAGCGGTCGAGCGCATGGCTGCGCAGCGCCTCCAACGTGTTGGCCGGCTCGCCGCCGTTGCCGCGCCAATCCGGCCGCGACGTGATCGGCGCGTTCGGCGGGTAGCTGATCGATTCCAGCGAGCTCATGCCGCGGTCGATCACGCTGTCGCGCCAGTGGCCGTCGAGATGCGGCAACAGCGCCTGCATGTTCGGCACGTTGAGGTGCACGTCGCAATCGATCGTCGACCAGGACGCGGTGTCAGTCACGGGTGTCGGTCCGCCGGGCGTTTTACCTATATCGGCACCAGCGCGGCGGGCGCGTCAAGGCGACTGCAGCGGGCCCGGCAGCGCCCGCTCGGCCTCGGCTGCGAGCTGGGCCTCATGGCCGCGCACGAAGTTGGCGGCGATCACGACGACGATCACGGTGGCGACGCAGAGGAAGAACACCGCCGAGCCGGCCAGCCGTTCGACCTGGCGGCCGAGCGAGTAGGCGGCGACGCCGAAGAACGTCGCCCAGACCACGGCGCCGACCGCATTGGCGAGCAGGAAGCGCGGCTGCGGCATGCGGTTGGCGCCGGCCAGAATGCCGGCGAGGGTGCGCAGCACCGGAACGAACTGGGCGACGATGATGATCTTGCCGCCGTGGCGCAAGAACAGGTACTGGCCGAGCTTGATCCGCGCCTCGGTGATCCAGACATAGCCGCCATACTGCAGCAGCAGCCAATAGCCGAAATTGCGGCCGATCACGTAGCCGAGATAGCGGCCGACGATGGACGCGCCGGCGGCGGTCAGCATGACCGCGACGATGCTGAGCTCGTGCTTGGTGCCGGCAATGACCGAAGCCACGATCAGCGCGGTCTCGCCGGGCACCGGAATACCGACGCCTTCGAGGCCGACGACGCCGGCCACGACCATCAGGCCGTAGGCGTGGATGAGATGGGCAATGGAGGGCATGAAGGCTTGTGGTCCCGGGGCACCGCTCACTTATACTAAGTTCGGGGCGAAAGAGAACTCCTTGATGCCCTCCTTAGTCTCGCGCAGCCCGGATTGGGTTTCCGCCGAGATCGCCGGTGCGACGACATGTATAGGGACTTGCGCGACTTCATTGCGGCCGTGGACAAGCTTGGTGCATTGCAGCGCATTGAGGGCGCCGAGGCGCGCTTCGAGGTCGGCGGCATCACCGAGGTGGCGGCCGGCCGAGCCGGCTGCCCGGCGCTGTTGTTCGATGCCATCAAGGGCTATCCCCGCGGCTTTCGCATCTTCACCAATGCCACAACAAACGTACAACGCGCGGCGCTCGCGCTCGGCCTCGATCCGACGCTGCGACCGCTCGACGCGCTCAAGGCCTGGATGGAGAAACGCAAGAATTTGACGCCGCAGCCGCCGGTGACGGTCAAGACCGCGGCGTTTCTCGAGAACACGTTTGCCGGCCGCGACGTCGACGTCGGGCGCTTTCCGGCGCCGGTCTGGCACCGCCGCGACGGCGGGCCGTTCATCGGCTCGGGCTCGCTGGTCATCATGCGCGATCCCGACGGCGGTTGGATCAACGCTTCGATCTACCGCGTCCAGGTGCACGGGCCGAACAAGGTGACCGTGCAGTTCGACCACGGCGGCCGCCACGGCGCCATCATCGCCAAGAAATATTGGGACCGCGGCGAGAGCTGCCCGGCCGCGATCGTGCATGGCGAAGACCCGGCGCTATTCATTGCCGGCTTCGAATACCTGCCCGACGGTTGCTCCGAATACGAATTCGCCGGCTCGATCAAAGGTGCGCCGATCGAAGTGTTTGCCGGGCCGCAGACCGGCCTGCCGATCCCGGCGCTGGCGGAAATCGTGTTCGAGGGCCGGCTGTTGCCGATGAGCGAAACGACCTTGCCCGAAGGACCGTTCGGCGAGTTCACCGGCTATTACGCCGCCGAAGCGCGGCCCGGGCCGGTGATGGAAGTCACCGCGGTCCACCACCGCAACGATCCGATCCTGCTCGGCTCGCCGCCGTTGAAACCGCCGCGCTTTCATTTCGGCCTGCCGTTCCGCGCCGCCACCATCTGGAGCAATCTGGAAGCCGCCGGCGTCACCGACGTGGTCGGGGCCTGGCAGCATGTCTCGCAGCTTATGACCGTGGTGGCGTTGCGCACGCGCTACGACGGCCACGCCAAGCGCGCCGGACTCGTCGCTGCCGCGCACAGCTACATGGCGCGTCTCGTCGTCGTGGTCGATGACGATGTCGATCCATCGAACCTCGCCGACGTGATGTGGGCGGTGACGACGCGCTGCGAGCCGGCCGAAGGCATCGACATCGTGCGCAACGCCTGGAGCTCGGCGCTCGACCCGCGCATCTCGCCCGACGACAAGGCGCGCGGCGTAACGGCGCACTCCAAGGCCATCATCGACGCCACCCGGCCGTTTCCTTGGCGCGACAAATTTCCGCCGACCTCGGCGCTGTCGCCGGAGGAGGCGCGGGAGATCGAGGCGAAGTGGGGGAAGTTTTTAGGCCCGCGGGTCGGCTGACTCTCGCGAATCTTCTCGGTAAACCCGACGGGAGCGTGCCAACCGCTCCCAGCAAACAGAAAGCCCTCCACCGGTGTTCAATTATGGCGTCGCGTTTTCACGTTGCGATTACAATTGCTTGTGGGGCGCATCGAGGGAGGTGAGTTGCTAGACACCAGGGTCAAACTATCGGATATCACGGAACGCACTCTACACTTGATCGTTCCTCGGGGCAGCATGACAGAAGTCCAAAGTGCCACCATCGAGGCTGTGCGGACAAGAGCACTAATCACAAATCACTATCCGGCGAAAATCGTGGTAACCCCATTCTAGGTCATGACAATGTTGTGTCACGTCTATCTGAGAAATAACATTGTGTATGTGCCAACAGTGGTCCGATTGGAGTCAGGGGCCTATATGAATATCGAGCCTGTTGCAGCAGTCCCCGCTGCGGATGCGGAAGGTTTACATCGAACTTTTATGGATGTTACCGCCAAGGAAAACAGAGTGGTCCCCAAGCCGCAGAAAGGCCGTTGGCCAGCGCCTGTTCTTCCGCAGTACGCGGGCGTCAAATCCTGGTGGGATTTTGCGCGGGGCGCGTCCGCTTGGAATATCGAAAAAATATCAGGGAAATACCAAATAGTAGGCTATCGTATGCATGAAAAGGAATATTGGGTGGAAGATGATGATCAAAGACTTAGATTCCCGCCGGGGACTTCCATAGACGTTGTGATCGACCGCATGATAGCAATCCTCCAAGAGGCCGCAAAAAATTGAAAGACGCCGAGATTCCGGCACAGCTAAATGCCATATAACTGTTTCCTAAAGAGCGGCATCGTTTACGTACCGACCGTGGTAGATCGCGCTCAAACAATCGAATTTCCTACTGGAATCTCAGCCGAGGTGTGATCAATCGGATGATCTCGATCTTGCAAGAGGCCGCACAGCATTGAATGGCCTGACCGGCGCGTGCAATCACTCCACCGCGTTTGCCGAATTCAAACTGTCGATCAGCGACGAGCGATACAAGAACTTCTTGTGCAGCGTGACGTCCTCCGACGTGCGGCGCAATTCGTCGAGGTGCTGCCAGCGTATTTTCGTATCTTTTTCCTCCAGCGCCTTCTTGCTCTGGATGGTCTGCGCCTGGACGTAATCGACCTGGGCCTTGCGGCGTTGCCTCGTGTAGCGGTCGAGCAAACTTGCGTCGGCACGGCCGAACCAGACGTCGGCGAGCTTGTCGGCGAGGTTAATCGCGTCGTGGATGCCGCCGTTCATGCCCATGCCGCCGATCGGGTTGTTGACGTGGGCGCAGTCGCCGGCGAGCAGCACGCGGCCCTTGTTGAAGGTGGCGGCGACGCGCTGGTGCACGGCGTAGAGCGCGTAGTACGGTATCTCGTAGTCGCCGCTCTTGCGGTGGATGCCCTGCAGGCGGCGCTGGATGCCGGCGAGGCTCAGCGCGTCCTCGTCGCTTTCGTGCTCCGGCACCGGAAACACGCCGCGCCAGATGCCGGGCGGGCCCTTGCCTTTGACCTTGAACAGGTTGATCCATTCGTCCGGATCGGAGAAATAATTGCGCGTGCAGTAGCCCTGGCCGGTCTCGCCGAAATCGAAGCTGGTGCCGATCTTGATGAAGCGCTCGGGCCAGGTGAAGCCTTCGAAGGCGATCTCGGCGAGGCGCCGCACCGTGCTCGAGCCGCCATCGGTGCCGATCAGGTATTTTGCGCGCAGCTCTTCGGACTCACCGTCGGCGTTGCTGACCGTCGCCGCGACGCGATCGGCGGTCTGCGTCAAGCCGATGAGCTTGCTGGAGAACCGCACCTCGCCGAGCCCGCTCGCCTTGATATAAGGCAGCGCGGCGTGAACGAGCTTGTACTGCTCCCACTGCACCACGTACGGATACGGCACCTCGCCCTCGAGCAGGCTGATATCGAACACCGCGATCAGCTTGTTGGTAGCGCGGTCGCGGAAGTGGAACAGCGGCGCTTCCATGCCGCCGGTCGGCGCCGCCGAGAACATCGCCTTTTCCAGGCCGAGATCGACCAGCATCGCGACCGTCGGCGGATGGATGGTGGCGGCGCGCTGATCCTCGGCGGCGTCCGGCAATTGCTCGATCAGCGTGACCGGAATGCCCTTCTTCACCAGCGCCAAAGTCATCACGGCGCCGACCGGCCCGCAGCCGGATACGATTACGCGGTTGTCGTTCTGCGCCATCGCCATCACACTTTCGAAATATCGAAGACCGAGCGGTGGAACAATCCCTCGACCTTCACCTTACGGTCTGCCAAGCCCTGCTCATGAACATACTGCGTCAGCGCCTCGATCTCCGGCATGTTCTCCGCGACGCCGTATTTCCAGAAATCCTCACCCATGATCGCCGCGGTCTCGTGGGTCTCGGCTTCGAGCCACGGCAACGTCACCATGAGCGCGTTGACATCGCGTAAATTGATCATCGCCAGCGCCTTGGCTTCGCAGAACGCCTTATACACGCTGGTGGCCAGCCACGGATACCTTTCCGTCAGCGACTTGCGGATGCCGATCAGGTGCATGATCGGGAAGTAGCCGGTCTTTTTGTAGTAAGCCACCTCGGCGGCGCGGGTGTTGGGAAACAGCCGCATGATGTGCGGCTCGCCGGCAAGGAACGACGACGGCGCCCGCGCCGTGAACAACGCGTCGAGCTCGCCGTCGCGCAGCATGCCGACCAGGGTCTTGTCCTCGGCGATCGCTTGCAGGTCGAGGCCGGGGATTGGCTTGAGCGGCGTGCGCTCGTGCCGGCCGGCCTGCTCCTGGCCGCCGCTGCGCCAATGAATCTCCGACGGCTTGACGCCGTATTCGTGCTGCATCATGCCGCGCATCCAGACCACCGCGGTGATCTGATATTCCGGCACGCCGATGCGCTTGCCGCGCAAGTCTTCGGGCTTGGTGATGCCGGCGTCCTTGCGGATGTAGATGCCGGAATGACGAAAGATGCGCGATACGAAGGCCGGCACCGCGGTGTATTCCGACGTTCCCGCCGCGACGGTGCGGATGTAGCTCGAGAACGACATTTCCGAGATGTCGAACTCCTGGAACTTGAAGACACGGTGAAAGATCTCTTCCGGATACAGCGGCAAATAGGTGACCGCACAGCCTTCGACCTTCACCCGGCCGTCCCTGATCGCTTCGGTGCGATCGTAATTGCCGCAGGCGATCGTGACCGGAATTTCGACCATCTGTTCTCCATCATCCTGAGGTGGCCGCGCAGCGGCCCTCGAGGATGCGGCCGAGGCGCAACCGAAATCGCTTTGCGATTTCGGCAATCTTAGACAGCCGCACCGTAATTGCTTCCAGCGAACCTGGGAAGGCGACGCCAGCGACGAGCAGCCTCACCGTGGTCGCAGGGCCCCTGCATCGCTTGTCGCTCCTGCCCCCGCGCGATAGCCTTGTCGGCAAAGGAGACCCACCATGATGTCGACCGTGATCGGCGGCGCCATGCTGCCCCATGCGCCGCAGTTCTTCACCCTGCCGGACACCGAGGACAAAGCGCTGGTGGCGAAGGTCCGCGAGGTGGCCGCCGACGTCGGCAAGCGGCTGCGCGCGCTCGAGCCCGATCTGTGGATCATCTTCTCCAACGATCACGCCGAGCAGTTCTTCCACACCACCGCGCCGCCCTTCACCGTCCATGTCGGCGGCGAGGCCAGCGGCGAATTCGCCGGCCGCAAATTCCACTGGAAGATCCCGAGCGAGATCGGCTTCGAGCTGGTACGCCAGCTCTACCGGCAGAACTTCGATCCGGCTTTCACCTCGACGGCCAAGATCGACTACGCCATCGGCATTCCGCTCACCCATCTCGGCCACGCCGGGCCGGTGCTGCCGATCTACGTCAACGCCTATCTGCCGCCGCAGCCGACCATGGAGCGCTGCTATCAGTTCGGCGAGGCAATAGCGCGCACCGTCACCGCACTCGGGCTCAAGACGGTGATCCTGTCGAGCGGCGGCATGTCGCATTTTCCCGGCACCGACCGCTATTCCAATCCGGAACTGGCCTGGGACAAGCGCGTGCTGGAAAAGCTTGCCGCCGGCAATCTGAAATCGCTGATCGGCTACGACGAGGCCGAGCTCGACGATACCGGCAATATCGAGCTGCGCTGCTGGGCCTGTGCCGCAGGCGCGCTCGGCGAGCGCAAGCCCGACGTCGTCTCGATGGATCCGAGCTGGCATCACAATTACGCGTCGCTGGCCTGGATCGGCGGTAATGCCGAACAAGGCCGCGCGGCGCACTATCCGTCGATCAAGCCGGAGCTGGTGGAGCTGACCTCGGCGCTGCACGGCCTCGCCCACGACGCCGAGATGCGGACCCAGTATCTGACCGACGCGGCGGCGTTTGCCGACAAGTTCAAGCTGCCGCCCGACCAGCGCGAGGCGCTGATCAAGCTCGACATGCCGGCGATCGTGAACATGGGCGCGCACCCACTGGTGCCGTTCCTGGCGCAATTGCAGATGCGGCGGTTGCGGCCGCAGCGCTGACGTCATTGCGAGGAGCGATGCGACGACGCAATCCAGGGCGGCTTCTCAGCGCTGGATTGCTTCGCTTCGCTCGCAATGACGTTTGGTGGGAAAACACCATGCCGGACACGTTGCCGCTGAATGACGCGCCGCCGCGTGCCGGAGGAGGTGTCGCCGTAAACGACGCCGGGTCCGGCGCCGCCATGCGCGCCGTGCCTACGCCCCGTTCCGGAGCGCGTGTTGATCGGCGCTTGGCGCAAGCCTAAAGTTAGCCAAGGCGATTTGCCGCAAAACAAGCGCTCGGAGCCGCCGATGAAGAAGCTCGTTCTGGAAACGACCGCCCCGTTCCAAGGTCTCCCCGAACTCGTCGCCTATGACGAGGGCCTGTTCGCCAAAGAGAGCCTCGAGATCGAATGGGCCGACCGCGAAGCCGGCGTCGAGAAGAAGGTCGACGTCAACATCACCACGCCCAAGGGCGTCAATCCGTTCACCAGCCACGGCAAGCTGCTCGAACAGGGCAAGGCCGATATGTACAACGCCTGCGAATGGGGCAACTACTGCCGCGTCCAGGATACCGGCCGGAGCAGCCGGCAGCTCGGCCGTCGCGCCATCGTCGCCTATTCGGCCATCGTGGTGCCACCGGATTCCCCGGTCTATACGCCGCAGCAGCTTGCCAACAAGACCATCGGCGTGCCGTTCTATTTCGGCACCCACTACATCGCGCTGCATATGCTCGAAGGTTTCCTGCCGCGCGATATGATCAAGCTCTGCCGCGCGCCGAACGGCTCGCGCTATCGCCTCGACGCCATGATGAAGGGCGAGATCGACGCCACGACCTTGACCGAGCCGCACGTCACGCTCGCCGAGAAGAAAGGCTGCCGCGTCATCTGCTCGTCGCTGTTCCACGGCACCGAGGTCGCCTCCGACCGGGTCGATGCCGAGACCTATGCCGCCTTCAATCGCGCCGTGCGCGAGGCGGTGCGCCGCATCAACGCCAACAAGAAGGCGTACATGCACTACTTCATCGACTATTACGCCAAGAAGGACCCGGAGGTCGCCGCGCTCAAGGTCGAGGACTTGCGCGAGAGCCGTCTCGTGGTCTGCGATCCGGCGCCGATCCCGGCCGACGAGATGCAGCGCACCTACGACTGGCTGAAAAGCTGGGGCATGCTGGAAGAGACCGCCTCGCCGCTGCAGCTAATCAACGCGCAGGTGCAGCAACGCGCGCATCAGGCGGCGGAGTGACCTTGTAGCCCGCATTGCGCTGCGCTCCATGCGGGAACGATCGACCGGCTGAAACGCCGACCCTGGATTACGCTTCGCTCCATCCGGAGCTACGCGAGGGCGACCGCGCAGTACAAGGCCTGGCTCGGCTACATGACCGATGACTTGGCCGAGGCAGCGTGATGGCGAACGCTATCAGCCGCGAGGCGCTTGCGGATTTCATCATCCACGAGGCGCGACTCCTCGACACGCGGAAACTCCGCGACTGGATCCATGGCGGTGCCGATTTAAGCTGCTCACACCGTCGGCGATTTGCTATTAATCCTGCGCCGGGGCGAGAAGAATCAGGGTGCGGGGACGGATGCAAGGCGTCGCTGCTCGAAAACGGCTGACCGCTGCGCTAATCGGCGCCGCGCTTGTCCTGGGTGCTTGTGCGCACCACCATCGGGCGGAAGAGGCCGGTGGCGACGAAGGCGTCAACGCCTATCCGACCAACTACAAGGCCGACCTTCTTGCCGGCATGCATGCCTTTCTCAACGATCCAACCGGCATTCGCGACGCCGAACTTTCCGAGCCGACGCTGCATGCCGCGACGATGAGTATGCCGGCGCGCTACATTGCCTGCGTGCGCTTCAATGCCAAAAAGACCGCCACCGTCTACCAAGGGACGCGCGAGGTCGCCGCCGTGTTCCTTGCCGGCCGCTTCGACCAATTCATCGATCCGCCGAAGGAGCTGTGCAGCGGCGTCACCTATGCGCCATTCCCGGAGCTCGGCAAGCTGACGCGGTGAAGCACGGTGGCGAAGAAAATTCCTGGTAGGGTGACTGGCACCGGCCTGCTCGGCGAAAATCTCGGGAGGACGTTCATGGGGAGGGCGTACGCGTTAGTGCTCGCGATTCTAGTGTCGTTGCCCTGGAACGGGGCCGCGCGCGCGCAGACTGCCCCCACCCTCGCCGTCACCGGCGGCACCCTGATCGACGGCACCGGGCGTGCACCAATCGACAATGCCGTCATTGTCATCGAAAACGGCCGCTTCGCCGCGGTCGGCCGCGCCGGCGACGTGACGGTGCCGCAAGGCGCGCAGATCGTCGACGCCACCGGCAAGACCATCCTGCCCGGCTTCCTCGACGGCCACTGCCACTGGGAGGATTTCTTCGGCGAGCTTTACCTGCATCTCGGCATCACCACCTGCGCCACCATCGAGATCTATCAGGACGGCCCGTGGACGCTAGCGCAGCGCGACGGCACCAATGCCGGAAAAATTCGCGGGCCGCGCATCTGGACCTCCGGCCGCGCCATCGGCGGCGCCCGCACCGAGACCGATGCGCCGGACTCGCGCGAATTCCGCGGCAACATCGTGGTGACGACGCCCGAGGCGGCGCGTGCCGCGATAGATCGCAAGAAGGCGCTCGGCTACGACCTGATCAAGCTCAACGAATTTCTGCCGATGGACCTGGTCAAGGCGGCGGTCGACGAGGCGCATCGCCTCGGCCTTGCCGTGACCACCCATAGCTGGGACGCCATCGGCTCGGCCAATGCCGGCGTCGACGGCATCGAGCACATCTGGTCGGTCGGCTACAGCTCGATCCTCGACGTCGCCAAGCGGCGCCAGCTCGCCGAGGACCGACTCGCCGGCAAAATCGACGCCGAGGTCGCCGGCGCGCAATACCAGACGGAAAATTTCGACGCCGTGATTTCCGCCATGGTGGCGCATCACGTCGCCTGGACGCCGACCATCGCCAAGTGGCTGCGGCCGCTGTCGCCGAGCATAGCGCGCTTCCGGGCGAAGGAGCACGAAATCCTCGGCGACCCGAACGCCGATTTCCCGCCGGTGCTGCGCGCGGTGACCGACAACGCCTACGACAAGCTGCTCAAGCGCTACACGCCGGAACAGCTCGAAGCGACGCGGCTCGGCTACCGGAAGGCCAACGAATTCATCCGCCGCTTCGTCGCCGCCGGCGGCACCCTCAAGGAGGGCTCCGATCCGCCGCGCGGCATGGCCGGCATGCTCGAGCACGAGGCGCTGGTGATGGACGTCGAGGCCGGCGTGCCGCCGCTGACGGCGATCCAGGCGGCGACGCTCAACGTCGCCAAGACGTTCCACAAGGACAAGGATTACGGCAGCGTCGAGCCCGGAAAGGTCGCCGACCTGTCGATCGTCGAGGGCGATCCGCTCAAGGACATCTGGATGACCCAGAACGTCAAGATGCTGATCATGGACGGCAAGATCGTCGACATCGGGTTCCACAAATACAAGAATCCGATCCCGGCGTTCTATTCTTACCAGCCGCTGCCGCGCGAGATTTCGATATCACCGCTCATCGCGACGCAAGGCACGGAGGTGACGCTGACGGTGCGCGGCCGCGGCGTGTTGCCGACTCACGTCGTCATGCTCAACGGCAAGGCAATGCCGACGCGCTACGTCAAGCGCGGCGAGCTCGAAGCGACCGTCCCGGCGGACGCGATCGCCGAGGCCGGCACCTATATCGTCACGGTGAAAAGCGAGGGCGAGCTGCTGCCGGAATCCTATCCGGAGCATCTCGTTGTTGAATTCAAGAAATAAAATCTCGGCGGCGTTTCCCGGGCGCACCATAGCGCGAAGCGGTGCGCTGCAGACCCGGGATCGTCA
>JASHQO010000187.1 GCA_030039105.1 Xanthobacteraceae bacterium | reverse complement strand
ACGACGTGAAGATGCCCGGCATGCTCTACGGCGACATCGTGCGCTCGCCGCACGGCCACGCCCGCATCAAGACGATCGACACCACCAAGGCCGCGGCGGTGCCGGGCGTCGTCGCGGTGCTGACCGCGGACGTGCTCAAAACCGTCAACCTCGCCTGGATGCCGACGCTTGCCGGCGACGTGCAGATGGTGCTGGCCGACGGCAAGGTGCTGTTCCAGAACCAGGAAGTCGCCTTCGTGGTCGCCGAAAGCCGCGAGGCCGCGGCCGACGGCGTCGAGCTGGTCGAGGTCGAATACGAGGCGCTGCCGGTCAATGTCGATCCGCTCAAAGCCATGGCCGATGGCGCGCCGATGATCCGCGAGGATTTGAAGGACAAGACCGACGGCGCCCACGGCAAGCGCAAGCACTATAACCACATCTTCTCCTGGCAGGCCGGCGACAAGGCCGCGACCGACGCCGCCTTCGCCAAGGCCGACGTGACCATCAAGGAGTTCATCGTCTATCCGCGCGTGCATCCGTGCCCGCTCGAGACCTGCCAGTGCGTCGCCTCGTTCGACAAGATCAAGGGCGAGCTGACGCTGTGGGGCACGTTCCAGGCGCCGCACGTCATCCGCACCGTCGGCTCGCTGATCTCGAAAATCCCCGAGCACAAGATCCACGTCATCGCCCCCGACATCGGCGGCGGCTTCGGCAACAAGGTCGGCGCCTATTCGGGCTATATCTGCGCCATCGTCGCCTCGATCGTCACCGGTCGTCCGGTGAAGTGGGTCGAGGACCGCATCGAGAACCTCTCGACCACGGCATTCGCCCGCGACTTCCACATGGAGATGGAGATCGCCGCCACCAAGGATGGCCGGGTGACGGCGATGCGCTGCTATACCATCGCCGACCACGGCGCGTTCGATGCCTGCGCCAATGCCACCAAATGGCCGGCCGGCTTGTTCAGCATCATCTCGGGCTCGTACGACTTCCCGGCCGCGTATTGTCTGGTCGACGGCGTCTATACCAACAAGGCGCCGGGCGGCGTCGCCTATCGCTGCTCGTTCCGCGTCACCGAGGCCGCCTACTGCATCGAGCGCGCCATGGACATCATGGCGCAGAAGCTCGGCATGGACGCGGCGGAATTCCGGCTCAAGAACCTGATCCGCCGCGAGCAGTTCCCGTACACCTCGGCGTTCGGCTGGCAGTACGACAGTGGCGACTATCACACCGCCATGAACAAGGCGATGGAGTCGGTGAGCTACAAGAAGCTGCGCGAGGAGCAGAAGCAAAAGCGTGAGGCGTTCAAGCGCGGCGAGACGCGTGAGCTGATGGGCGTCGGTGTCGCCTTCTTCACCGAGATCGTCGGCGCCGGGCCGTCGCGTGCCTGCGACATCCTCGGCATCGCCATGTTCGACTCCGCCGAAATCCGCATCCACCCGACCGGCAGCGGCATCTGCCGGCTCGGCACCAAGTCGCAAGGCCAGGGCCACGAGACCACCTACGCCCAGATCATCGCCACCGAGCTCGGCCTGCCGGCCGACAACATCGTGGTCGAGGAGGGCAACACCGACACCGCGCCCTATGGTCTCGGCACCTACGGCTCGCGCTCGACGCCGGTGTCGGGCGCCGCCACCGCCATGGCCTGCCGCAAGATCAAGGCCAAGGCGCAGATGATCGCCGCCTACATGCTCGAAGTGCACGACGACGATCTGGAATGGGACGTCGATCGCTTCCGGGTCAGGGGCAATCCGGAGCGCTTCAAAACCATGACCGAGCTCGCCTGGGCGGCCTATCACGAAGTGCCGCCCGGCATGGAGCCCGGGCTCGAAGCGATCAACTATTACGATCCGCCGAATTTCACCTTCCCGTTCGGCGCCTATATCTGCGTCGTCGACATCGACGTCGATACCGGCGCGACCAAGGTGCGGCGCTTCTATGCGCTCGACGACTGCGGCACCCGCATCAATCCGATGATCATCGAGGGCCAGATCCACGGCGGCCTGACCGAGGCCTTCGGCATCGCCATGGGCCAGGAAATCCATTACGACGACGACGGCAACGTCACCACGGCGTCGTTCATGGATTACTTCCTGCCGACCGCGGTGGAGACGCCGCACTGGGAGACCGACTGGACCACGACGCCGTCGCCGCACCATCCGATCGGCGCCAAGGGCGTCGGCGAGAGCCCGAACGTCGGCGGCGTGCCGTGCTTCTCCAATGCGGTCAACGACGCCTTCGCCTTCCTCGGCTCGACCCACATCCAGATGCCGCACGACCACTGGCGCACCTGGACCGCGGCGGAGAAGCTCGGGCTGCATGGCTAGCGACGGGCGCCCCTCGACGCGTCATGCCCGGCCTTGTGCCGGGCATCCACGACTTCGACATAGAAGAAAGACGTGGATGGCCGGGACAAGCCCGGCCATGACGGCTTAGCGGTTACAGTATGCCCCTGCAGCGCGAAGACATCTCAAACAAGCTCGCCAGCGTCGGCTACGTCGCCGACCGCGATATCGCGACCGCGCTGTGGCTGATGGAATTTCTCAAACGCCCGCTGCTGCTCGAAGGCGAGGCCGGCGTCGGCAAGACCGAGGTGGCAAAAGCGCTCGCCGCGGCGCACGGCGTCGAGTTGATCCGGCTGCAGTGCTACGAAGGCCTCGACCAGAACGCCGCGCTCTACGAGTGGAACTATCAACGGCAATTGCTGGCGATCCAAGCGCGGGAAGCTGCCGGCGAAAACGCCGACGCCATCGAGGAGCGTATCTTCTCGGAAAAATATCTGCTCGAACGCCCGCTCCTTGCCGCCATCCGCCGCCCGACGCCGCCGGTGCTGCTGGTCGACGAGGTCGACCGCGCCGATGAGGAGTTCGAAGCGTTCCTGCTCGAGCTCTTGTCCGACTTTCAGGTCAGCATCCCCGAGCTCGGCACCATCAAGGCGGTCTCGATTCCGCGCGTGGTGCTGACCTCGAACGGCACGCGCGAGCTTTCCGACGCGCTGCGCCGGCGTTGTCTCTATCATTATATCGATTTCCCCGACGTCGATCGCGAGGCGAAAATCGTTCTGGTGCGCACCCCCGGCATCGACGCCACGCTCGCGCTGCAGATCGCCCGCATGGTCGCCGCGGTGCGCAAAGAGGATTTGCGTAAAGTTCCGGGTGTCGCCGAGACGCTGGACTGGGCGGCGACGCTGGCCGGCCTCGACGTGCACGACCTGCGGCAGGAGCCGGAGGCGGTCCACGAGACGATGATCTGTCTCCTCAAGACCCACGAGGACCGCGCGCGGATGACGCGCGAAGTCGGCGAGCGGCTTTTGGGGAAGGTGGCGTGATGGCTGCGCTGGCAACCCGCCGGCGGCTTGCGGGTTTTGCCCGCACCTTGCGCGACAACGGCTATCGCGTCGGGCTCGCGGAGACGCGTGATGCGTTGCAAGTGCTCGCATCCCCTGCCGCGCTGCGCCCGACATCGCTCAAGCCGGCGTTGCGCGCCCTGTTCTGCGCCACCCATTCCGACTGGGAGCGGTTCGACGAAATTTTCGATGCCTTCTGGCACGGCCATGGCATGCGGCAGGTGCTCACCGGCACGCCGAGCGCGGGCCACGCGCCGGCCAAAAAGCTTGCTGAAGCCCACGTGCCGCAGGAGGCGCTCGGCCTGCCGGATCGCGTCGAGCGGCGCAGCGACGGCGACGGTGAAACCCAGGCCGAGGGCAGGGGCCGCCGCGGCGGCGCCTCGCGTGCGGAGCGGCTGGCGGCGGTCGATCTGCGTCACGTCGTCGATCCGGACGATATCGCCGCCACCCACGCGCTTGCCGCGCGCCTCGCCCGCGTCATGCGCGCGCGGCTCGTTCGCCGCGAGCAGATCCGCAACCACGGCCGCCGGCTCGATCTGCGCCGCACCATCCATCGCAACGTCTCCCATGGCGGCACGCCGGTCGAGCTGGCCTGGCGGCGGCGCAAGATAAAACCGCTGCGCCTCGTCGTGCTGCTCGATGCGTCCGGCTCGATGAGTCTCTACACGGCGTTCTTCGTGCGTTTCCTGCACGGCGTGGTCGATGCGTTCCGCGAAGCCGAGGCTTTCGTGTTCCACACTCGCCTGGCTCACGTCTCGCCGTCGCTGCGCGATCGCGACGTCACGCGCGCCGTCGAGCGGCTGTCGCTGATGGCGCAAGGCATCGGCGGCGGCACCAGGATCGGCGACAGCCTCGCCACGTTCAACCGCTGGCATGCCCGGCGCGTCATCAATTCGCGCACCGCGCTGATGATCGTGTCCGACGGCTACGACACCGGCGACCCGGAACAGCTCGGCGAAGAGATGCGTCGGTTGCGGCGGCGTTGCAAAAAGATCATCTGGCTCAATCCGCTGATCGGCTGGCGCGATTACGCGCCGCAGGCGCGCGGCATGCAGGCGGCGCTGCCCTATGTCGATCTGTTCGCGCCGGCGCACAATCTGCAAAGCCTCGCCGCGCTCGAGCCATATCTGGCGAAGCTATGAACCGCGCCGACGATATTCTCGACAATATTTCCTCGCGCAAAAGCGCCGGCGAAACCTTCGTGCTCGCCACCGTGGTGCGCACGGTGGCGGCGACGGCGGCGAAAGCCGGCGCCAAGGCGGTGATCCTGCCCGACGGCAGCATCTCGCAGGGCTGGATCGGTGGCGGCTGCGCCCGCGCCGCAGTGCTCAAGGCGGCGAAGGACGCGCTGGCCGATGGTCAATCGCGCCTCGTCTCGGTGGCGCCCGAGGATGTGCTGGAAGGGCAGGGGCACAAGGCCGGCGACGAGCAGGGCGGCGTGCGTTTCGCCAAGAACATGTGCCCGAGCCAGGGCACCATGGATATTTTCGTCGAGCCGGTGCTGCCGCGGCCGCAGGTGGTGATCTGCGGCGCAAGCCCGGTGGCGGTGGCGATCGCCGATCTTGCCGGGCGCATCGGCTTTGCGGTGACGGTGTGCGCACCGGCCGCCGAGCAGGCGGCGTTCGCCGAGGTCGAGCGCCGCATCGAAGGTTTTGCGCTGCCGGTCGATGACGTGGCGCATCGCTACGTCGTGGTCTCGACCCAGGGCCGCGGCGACGAAGCGGCGCTGCTCGCCGCGCTCGCCGTCGACGTCGACTACATCGCCTTTGTCGGCAGTCGCAAAAAGGCCGAGGCGCTGAAGGCTGCGCTGGCCGCGCGCGGCGTTGCCGCCGCGTGTTTGGCGAAGCTGAAAGCGCCGGCCGGCCTCGACCTCGGCGCCATCACGCCGGACGAGATCGCGGTGTCGATTTTGGCTGAGATCGTTGCGGTACGGCGCGGCAAGGCCCGGCATTCGTAGCCCGGGTAAGCGAAGCGATACCCGGGAACGATAGTACGGCTGAAAACTCTGCCCCCGGATGTCGCTTCGCTCATCGGGGCTACATTGTTACTTCGCCCGATACGCAGCCAGGAACGTCTTCACCGCGATGCCGACCGCATAGGCGATGCGCTCCGGCTTGGGCGCTTCGCGGAAATTGAACAGCACCGGCTTGAACAGCGTCGCCTGACAGGCGTCGAGGAATTGCGCTGCGGCCAACTCGACGTCGGCGATGGCAAGCACGCCGGCTGGCACCTGCGCGCGCAGATAGTCGGCCAGCCTGGAAATGCCGACGGCGGGTCCGGTCTCATAGAACACCTTGCCGATCTCGGGCATGCGGTCGGCGATGGCGATGACGGTGCGTAGCGCCGAGGCCTTGGCCGGACGGCAGAGGAATTCGATGTAGGCGCAGCCGAGCCGATTCAGCACGGCCTCGACGTCGCGGTTCGCGGGGTCGAGGTCAAAAGTGTTCTCGGCGTGGACCTGGCATTCCTCGTGGACGATGGCCTCGAATAGCTGCTCCTTATTCTGGAAATAGACGTAGAGGGTGCCCTTCGACACGCCGGCCGCCTTGGCGATGTCGTTCATGCTGGCGGCGTCGAAGCCGTGGGCCAGGAAGATCTGGCGGGCACCCTCGACGATCTGCCGCCGCTTGGCGCTTTCCTCGGCCATTTGTGGCGCAATTCGGGCCTGGACCTGGGCAGTCATGGCTCATTCTCCCTCGGCACGGTGGGCGATTTCCATTTTGAATCAATGTCTTACTGCGACTGCTAATTTTTTATTGACCGAACGGTTCGGTCATATTGACCGATCGGTTCGATTCGTTATATAGACTGACCGAACCGTTCGGTCAATGACTAAACGAGCCGAGCGAGACCATCAGGTCCTTTGGAGCGCCGCCATGTTTCGCGAACCAGACAAAGAGACGCCAGTCACCCATCGGCTTCCGGCCGTCGTTGAAGGTCGCACCGTCGATAGCACCGCAACGCAAATCGATGCCGTCGCGGGCGCATCTCAATCCGCACCGCGTATTCGCCTTAACCGGCGCACCCTGATCGCCGGCGCCGCGGCGCTCGCCATCATTGCCGGCGGCGGCTTCGGCACCGAATGGTGGCTCAACGGCCGCTACATCGTCTCGACCGACGACGCCTATGTGCACGCCCACAACACGACGCTGGCCTCGAAAATCTCCGGCTACGTCGAAACGATCCCGATCGCCGACAATGCGACGGTGCGGGCGGGCGACGTGATCGCCACCATCGACGCCGGCGATTACAAGCTCGCGGCCGACTCGGCGCGGGAGAAAGTCGCCACCCAGGAGGCGACGGTCGATCGCATCGGCCGGCAGGTGATCGCGCAGCAGGCCAATGTCGATCAGGCCAAGGCGCAGCTAATTTCGGCGCAGGCCGCCGCCAAGCGCACTCAATTGGAGCTCGACCGCCAGCAGGCGCTGGCGGCGCAGAAATATGCCAGCCAGCAGACGCTGGAACAGGCGCAGGCCAATCGCGACCAGGCCGCGGCCGCGGTCGACAGCGCCCAGGCGGCGATCGACGCCGCGGCCGGCAATCTCGAAGTGCTCAAGGCGCAGCAGCAGGAAGCGGCGCGCAGCCTCGACGAGCTCAAGACCGCGCTCGTCAAGGCGGAGCGCGATCTGTCCTTCACCGTGATCCGTGCGCCGGTCGACGGCGTGTTCAGTAACCGCGCGGTGCAGACCGGCGACTACGTGCAGACCGGCCAGCGCATTGCCAGCCTGGTGCCGCTCGACGACGTCTATATCGACGCCAATTTCAAGGAGACGCAGCTCGAGCGGCTGCGCCCCGGCCAGCCCGTATCGATCAGCGTCGACGCGTTGCCCGACCACGACATCGGCGGCCGCGTTGCCAGCATCTCGCCGGCCTCAGGCTCGGTGTTCTCGCTACTGCCGCCGGACAACGCTACCGGCAACTTCACCAAGATCGTGCAGCGGCTGCCGGTGCGCATCGAGGTGCCGGCCGACGTCGCGACCAAGCAACTGCTGCGCCCCGGCATGTCGGTCGTGGTCAGCGTCAACACCAAGCCGGCGAAGGCGGCGGCCGAGATGGCGGCCAACACCGCGGCCAACACCGCGCTGGCCGGTGCGGACGCCACGGCTCGGCACTAGAGATCCGAAGGAGCGTGCCATGGCCGTCGTCGCCGCATCCGCTACCGTCGACGTCACCGCGCCGATTCCACCGCGCCGCCTGATCGCCTTCCTCGCCATGTGCTTCGGCATGTTCATGGCGTTTCTCGACATCCAGATCGTGTCGTCGTCGCTCAACGACATCCAGGCCGGCATTTCGGCGTCGGCCGACGAAATTCCCTGGGTGCAGACCGCTTATCTGATCGCCGAGGTGATCGCGATCCCGCTGTCCGGCTTTTTGTCGCGCGCGCTCGGCACGCGGCTGCTGTTCGCCGCTTCGGCCGCGGGCTTCACCCTCGCCAGCATGATGTGCGGCACCGCGTCGTCGATCGACAGCATGATCCTATGGCGCGCCGTGCAGGGCTTCATCGGCGGCGGCATGGTGCCGACGGTGTTCGCCTCGGCCTATTTCATCTTCCAGGGCCCGCGGCAAAAGCTGATCGCGCCGGTGGTCGGCCTGATCGCGACGCTGGCGCCGACCGTCGGCCCGACCATCGGCGGCTATCTGACCGACGCCTATTCGTGGCACTGGCTGTTCTTCATCAACGTCATCCCCGGCATCGTCGTCAGCGTGACGACGTTCCTCTTGGTTGATTTCGACAAGCCCGATTTCGCGCTGTTGCAGAATTTCGACTGGACCGGGTTGATTTCCATGGGCGGCTTCCTCGGCGCGCTCGAATACGTGCTCGAGGAAGGCCCGCGCTACGAATGGTTCGACGACGACACGATATTTATCGTCGCCATCGTCTCGGCGGTCTCGGCGGCGATCTTCTTCGCCCGCGTGCTCACGGCGAAGGCGCCGATCGTCGATCTGCGCGCCTTCGCCAACCGCAACTTCGCCGTCGGCAGCCTGTTCTCCTTCGTGCTCGGCATCGGCCTTTACGGCTTGAACTATCTCTATCCGGTCTATCTGGCACAGGTGCGCGGCTACGATGCGCTGATGATCGGCGAGACCATGTTCGTCTCGGGCCTCGTGATGTTCATCACCGCGCCGATCGCCGGCCAACTCAACGAACGCTTCGATCCGCGCTTTATCCTGGTCGCGGGCTTCCTGTTCTTCGCCGTCGGCACCTGGCAGATGACCTACGTGACGTCGGACTGGGATTTCTGGGAGCTGCTGTGGCCGCAAATCTTCCGCGGCGTCGGCCTGATGTGCGCCATCATCCCGGTGACCAACACCGCGCTCGGCACGCTGCCGGTGGAGCGGGTGAAGAACGCCTCGGGCCTGTTCAACCTGATGCGCAATCTCGGCGGCGCCATCGGCCTTGCCGCCATCAACACCTGGTTCAACGACCGCATGGACTTGCATCTCACCCGGCTGCACGAGGCGGTGAGCTCTTCCAGCATCGCGGCGACCGAGACATTGTCGAATCTCGCCAGCCGCTTCCAGGGCTCCGACGCGCAAGCGCAGGCGCTCAAGGCGCTGACCGCCATGGTGCGCCTGCAGGCCGCGGTGATGAGCTACGCCGACGTCTTTCTGCTGCTCACCGCGATCTTCGTCGCCATCGCCGCCTTCGGCCTGCTCATGAAGCGGCCGCAACCGGCCGGCGCCGCCGCAGGGCATTGATTGTAGCTCGGGTTGAGCGGAGCGAACCCCGGGGTCGGCGTTCAAGGCTGCGCTGCCGTTCCCGGATTTCGCTGCGCTCCGTCCGGGCTACGGTTGCGGGCCATGTGCGTCAATCAGCCCTCGTAGCTTTCAGCCGGCGATTGTGCGATCTTGCCGCCATCCGCGGAGCATTTTCCGCCAAATACAACGACAAGCCTGGGTGTGGGGGCGCGAACAGGGAGGAACCCCGTGAAACGTATTTGCCTATTGGTTGCCGCCGCCGCGACGCTGGGCGCCGCGCCGGCCCTCGC
>JASHQO010000186.1 GCA_030039105.1 Xanthobacteraceae bacterium | reverse complement strand
CGATCGTGGTCGCCGCCGACGAAGCCGGCGAGCGGCTCGATCGCGTGCTCGCCCGCCATGTCGCCAGCGCGTCGCGGACGAGGCTGAAGGCGCTGATCGAAGCCGGCGCCGTGGCGCTCGACGGCGCCACGATCCGCGATCCCAGCCATCCCGTCAATTCCGGCGCTGCGATCGTGGTTGACGTGCCCGAGCCCGAGCCGGCGAAGCCCAAGCCCGAGCCGATCCCGCTGAGCGTGGTCTATGAGGACGACGACATCGTCGTCATCGATAAACCCCGCAATCTCGTGGTGCATCCCGCCGCCGGCAACTGGACCGGCACCCTGGTCAATGCGCTGGTTGCGCACTGCGGCGAAAGCCTCTCCGGCATCGGCGGCGAGCGGCGGCCCGGCATCGTGCATCGTCTCGACAAGGACACCACCGGACTGATGGTGGTGGCAAAGAACGACCGCGCCCACCGGGCGCTGGCGGCGCAATTCGCCGACCATGGCCGCAGCGGCGAGCCGTTCGAGCGGACCTACCTGGCCCTGGTCTGGGGCGCGCCGGAGCGGCCCCATGGCGTCGTCGATAAGCCGATCGGCCGCCACCCGAAGGCTCGCGACCGCATGGCGGTCCGCCAAGGCGGCCAGGGCGGCCGTGAGGCGGTCACCCATTGGCAGGTGCTGGAGCGGTATTTCGGCAGAGCCGGCCCGCGCCGGGCCGGGAAGGCGCGGCCGTCCCAGGCCCCGGTGGCGAGCCTCCTGGCTTGCCGGCTGGAAACCGGCCGGACTCATCAAATCCGGGTCCATTTGGCCGCGATCGGCCATCCGGTGATGGGAGACGCGGTCTATGGCGGCGGATTCCGCACCAAATCAGCCCTTTTGCCCCCCGCCGCCCAGGATGCCCTGGCGGCCCTTGGCAGGCAGGCTCTCCATGCCCATATATTGAAGCTGAGACACCCTTCGACTGCGGAAAGCCTCACTTTCCGGTCGGAACTACCACCTGACCTTACCCGTTTGCGTAATGCCCTGGCCGCCTCCGGCGACCGGGGGTAGCTTGTCGGGAACAGATGCAACGGATTATTGCTCGTCGTGCGTAATTTCAGGTCAATCGGCATGGATCACGGCGGCGTCGCGGGCATGTGACGGCGCTTTACTTCCATCGGCCCGATTCGACCGTGTATGTTGCGACTGCGAGATAATGGAACCTGAACGAACGCCGCTGGCTCGGGGAGCGACGGCATAGCGGCCTGCCGCCAAGCGGGGGCCATCACATGGAGGGCGCTGTCATGGCCCAAACTGCTGCATTGCCCGTCTTATCGGGCGAAACCGGCCTCACCCGGTACCTTGAAGAGATCAGGCGGTTCCCGATGCTGGAACCGCAGGAAGAGTTCATGCTGGCGAAGCGTTGGCGGGAGCACGGCGACCGCGACGCGGCGCATAAGCTCGTCACCAGCCATCTCCGCCTCGTCGCCAAGATCGCCATGGGCTATCGCGGCTACGGCCTGCCGATCTCGGAAGTGATCTCCGAGGGCAATGTCGGCCTGATGCAGGCGGTCAAGCGCTTCGAGCCGGACAAGGGCTTCAGGCTCGCCACCTACGCGATGTGGTGGATCAAGGCGGCGATCCAGGAATACATCCTGCGTTCGTGGTCGCTGGTGAAGATGGGCACCACGGCAAACCAGAAGAAGCTGTTCTTCAACCTGCGCAAGGCCAAGAGCCGCATCTCGGCGCTGGACGAAGGCGACATGCGCCCCGACCAGGTCAAGCTGATCGCCAAGCGTCTCGGCGTCACCGAGCAGGACGTCATCGATATGAACCGCCGACTCGGCGGCGATGCCTCGCTCAACGCGCCGATCCGCGACGACGGCGATTCCGGCGAATGGCAGGACTGGCTGGTCGACGACAGCGCCAGCCAGGAGAGCCGGCTCGCGGAGTCCGAGCAGTCGGAGAACCGCCATAAGGCGCTCGGCGAAGCGCTCACCGTGCTCAACGACCGCGAGCGCCGCATCTTCGAGGCGCGGCGGCTGGCCGACGAGCCGATCACGCTCGAAGAGCTTGCCGACGAGTTCGGCGTGTCGCGCGAGCGCGTCCGTCAGATCGAGGTTCGCGCCTTCGAGAAGGTGCAGAAGGCGGTGAAGAACAACGTCGCCGCCATGGAGAATCCGCAGGCCGCCGCGGCCGCGATGCACTAAGGCTTGCTTCCCGGATCGGCGGTGCACCACTTGGTGCTGCACCGCATCCGGGAGACCCATAGAGCCACTTGCCATGCCCCGCGAAAGCGGGGCATTTCGTTTCGGCTTGGGAGATGCCGACGAATGCCTCGTTACCGGGTTGCGGTCGATACGGGTGGGACGTTCTCGGATTTCGTCTATCTCAACGAAGCGACCGGCGCGGTCACGATCGGCAAGATTCCCTCGACGCCGGATGACCCGTCGCGGGCGATCCTGCAGGGCGTCGGGGCACTCATTGCCCAAGGGATAAGCGCGGCCGATATCTCCTACTTCTGTCACGGCACCACGGTGGGCACCAACGCGCTGCTCGAGGGCAAGGGCGTCAAGACCGGGCTCCTCGTCACCGAAGGCTTTCGCGGCATCTATGAAGTGGCCGAGCAGGCGCGGCCCTACGGCACCGCGATCTTCGACGTCATGTACGACAAGCCGGCGATGCTGGTGCCGCAAAGCCGGACCGGCGAAGTCAGGGAGCGTGTCGATTGCCGCGGCACCGTGCTGCTGCCGCTCGACGAAGCCGCGCTGCGTGCAACGCTGCGTGCGCTCAAGGCGCAACACATCGAAGCGCTGGCGGTGTGCCTGCTGTTCTCGTTCCTGCATCCGCGGCACGAGGCACGCGTGCGCGAGATCGCGCGCGAGGAAATGCCGGACTGCGACGTGTCGCTGTCGTCGGACATCCTGCCGCAGATCCGCGAGTACTACCGGCTGAGCACGACGGTCATCAACGCCTATCTCAATCCGATCCTCAAGCGCTACGTCGCCAATCTCGACCGCCGCCTGGCCGATACCGGCGTCGCGACGCGGCAGAAATACATCATGCAGTCGAACGGCGGCATGTCGACCTTTGCCGAGGCCGCCCACAAAGCGGTGACGACGGTACTGTCGGGTCCCGCCGGCGGCGTTACCGCTGGTGTCGCCACGAGCCGCCAATTGCAGGGCGCCAACGTCATCACCTTCGATATGGGCGGCACGTCCTGCGACGTAGCCTTGATCAAGGACGGCGAGCCGGTTTTCTCAAGCCGCAGCAAGATCGAAGGCCGC
>JASHQO010000185.1 GCA_030039105.1 Xanthobacteraceae bacterium | reverse complement strand
CCTCGCGACGAAAAAGCTTTGGCAATGAAGCCTTCGTCATGGCGAGCGGAGCGGAGCAATCCAATTCGGCACCTCAGCTTGGATTGCTTCGTCGCTTTGCTCCTCGCAACGACGTGTCTCTTTGCCACGTTACCCGCATATGCCGAGGACGTCGCCGGCTTCTATCGCGGCAAGCAAATCCGCTTCATCGTCGGCTCGGCCCCTGGCGGCACCTACGATCTGCTCGCCCGCATCGTCGCCCGCCATTTCGGCGCGCATGTCCCGGGCAATCCGTCGATTATCGTGCAGAACCAGCCGACCGCCGGCGGCCTGCTCATGGTCAACCAACTCTACGCGCTCGGGCCGGACGACGGCACCGCGGTCGGCGTGCCGTTGAACGGTATACCGGCAGCGCCGCTGCTTCAGCCTACGGCCGCGCATTTTGCGGCGGCGAAGCTGATCTGGCTCGGCAGCACCCACAGCGAGCCTTATGTCGCTTATGTCTGGCACACCGCGCCGGTGCAAAACCTTGACGAGCTCCTCACCAAGACGTTGGTCGTCGGCGCCACCACGCCCGGCACGACCATGAACGACTTTCCGGCACTCACCAATGCCGTCCTCGGCACCAAATTCAAGATCGTGCCCGGCTACGCCTCGACGCCGCAGATGAACGAGGCCTTGGAGCGCGGCGAGGTCGAAGGCGTTGCCGGCTTTGGCTGGTTCGCGCTCAACGCCCAGGTGCCGCAATGGGTGCCGGAAAAGAAGATCAAGATCATCGCTCAGTTTGGACTCGGCCGCAGCCGGATTCTGCCCGACGTGCCGTTCATGCTCGATCTCGCCAGATCGCAGGCCGACCGTCAGGCGCTGACGATGCTGTTCGGCCGCACCGAATACGGCCGGCCCTATTTCCTGCCGCCCGGCGTGCCGGCGGAGCGGGTCGAGGCGCTGCGCCGCGCCTTCGACGCCACCATGAAGGATGAGGGCTTTATGGCCGAAGCGAGCAAGATCGGCTTTGCCGTCGATCCGCTGACCGGCGAGCAGGTCCAGGTCCTGGTCGCGGCGCTCGCCGACACCCCGCCAGACGTGGCGGCGCGGGTGCGCGCGGCGCTCAATCCGTAAGTGCTGTTCATGCTCCGCAAAGGCGGAGCATCCAGTAGTCACCGCGGTCGAGGTTAGGTAATTGCCTGCCTGTCGGCGTCCACCGGATCATCCGCTTTCGCGGATGATGACAACGCGCTAAGACAAGCTTCAGTCAAGTTAGAGGTACGCCCGTGCTCGCTCCCCAAGCTGCCACCTTGCAATCGCGCCGCGCCATGTATTCCAACAACAGGCTGCAGATCGGCTTGTTCGGGGCGAATTGCTCGTCGGGCCGCGCCGTGACCCTGGTGCCGGAGCGCTGGTCGGGGAACTGGCCGGACAACAAGCGGCTCGCGCAGATGGCGGACGACGCCGGCATCGACTTCATGCTGCCGATCGGCCGTTGGAAGGGCTACGGCGGCGATACCGACTACCAGGGCACGACGCTCGAAACCATCACCTGGGCCACCGGGCTTCTGTCTTGCACGAGGCGCATCACCGTGTTCGGCACCGTGCACGCGCTGATCTTCAATCCTGTGGTGGCGGCGAAGGAGATGGTCACCGCCGATCATATCGGCGAAGGCCGCTTCGGGCTCAACATCGTGGTCGGCTGGAACGAAGGCGAGTTCGACATGTTCGGCGTCGACCCAGGCCAGCACGGCGACCGCTACGACTATGCCCAGGAATGGATCGACGTCATCAAGATGATCTGGTCCGACAAGGAGAATTTCGCCTTCAAAGGCAAGTATCTCGACATGAAAGGCGTGCGCGGCAAGCCGAAGCCTTACGGCAACACGCGGCCACTGATCATGAATGCCGGCGCCTCGCCGACCGGCCAGGCCTTCGCCATCCGCAACTGCGACGCGTTCTTCCTGCAGGCCTCGCGCACGTCGCTGGCAGAGACCCAGGCCAAAGTGCGTGTCGCGCAGGATGCGGCGCGCGCGCAAGGGCGCGAGATCGGCTGCTATTCGGTCGGCGTCGTCACCTGCCGGCCGACCAAGAAGGAGGCGGAAGAGTACTTCCACCACTGCATCGTGGAGCACGCCGACTGGTCGGCGGTCGACGGCATCCTGGCGCTTAAGAATATTTCGCCGCAGACCGTGCCGATGGATGAATATCTGATGAAGCGCAGCCAGTATGCGCAAGGCATGGGCGGCCTGCCGATCGTCGGCGATCCCGATCATGTCGCCAACCAGCTCGCCGATCTCAGCCAAGCCGGACTCACCGGCATCGGCGTCTCGCTCGTCAACTACGCCGACGAGCTGCCGTATTTCTGCGACGAGGTGATCGGCCGGCTGGAGCGGATGGGCATTCGCGAAAAGCCGAAACTTTCTGCCACCGCGTAGCGAAGCGGGCGAGCGCTACCGCCGGCTTGCGATCGGCGTGCCGCGCTTCCTGTTGTAGCGATGGATCGAGACGCGCTCCCACACGCCGTTGAGGTGATACGGATCGCTGCGGGTGAAGGCGTCGACCGCGGCGCGGTCCTTGGCGTCGATGACGAAAATGCTGCCGACCGGCGTCTCGCCGTCGCCGGCCACCAGCGTGCCGGCGGTCACCACGTCGACCGAGTGATCGCCGGCCTTGTCGAGATGGATGCGGTGGTCGCGGTAGTGCTTGGCCCGCGTCGGCAGAATGTCCTTCTTGTCGAGCGCGTGGACCACGAACAGCATACGCGCAACCTTTCGCTCAGGCGGCCATCGAGCCGGTCACGCTGCCCATGAAGTCGACGAAGGTCTTGGCGATCTCCGGCTCGTAAGGCGCCCATTCGTCGAACGGGATCAACGGCACGTCTTTGTCCCCGATCGGTAGCTGATGCAGCTTGCTGCCCGGGATCAGCTTCTGCGCATTGCGGCCGCTCGCCGAATTATGGGTGTTGTCGTTGCCGGGGATAACGATGGTCGGCGCCTTGATCGAGCGTAGCTGGTCGTCGGTCACGCCCATGATGGTGTTGTGGGCGCCGGCCAGGAACAGCTTGTGCCAATGCTCCATCACTGCGATGTAGCGCTTCGGATCCATCGCCATCAGGTAATCGCGGGTCTTCGGATTGGCGGCGATGCGCTCGCGATATTGCTCGGTGTCGCACACCGCGGCCATGCCGCCGTGCTGGGCGGCGCGGATATATTGGCCGTAATACTGCTCGGGCAGCCGTCCCGCCGCGAAGGCGCCGCCGGTGACGCGGAACAGCAGCAAGCCGCGCACCGCTTGCGGATGGCGCAGCGCGAACAGGATCGAGGTGCGCGCACCCGACGACGAGCCGCCGATGAACACCGGCAGGCCGCCGTGCCGCGCCAGCAATTCGTGCAGGTCGTCGGTCCAGATTTCTTCCTCGGCCTCCGTGCCCTCGATGCGGATATCGGAAGCGCCGGTATTGCGCCGGTCGTGCAGCATGACGCGGTAGCCGTTGGCGGCAATCTTCTGCGCTAGCGGCACGAATTCGTCGTGGCCGCGGCGGCCGCCGGTGATCAGCGCCACCCAGGGACCGCGGTCGCCCACGATCTCGTAAACAATGTTCACGCCGCGAATATTCTCGACCGGCATCGCTCCCTCCAGTGTTATGGGGCGATACTACAACGTTTCCCGGACGCGGTGCAGCACGAAGTGAGGCCCCGCCGATCCGGGACCTTCGCAGGCTCGTGCGGCGATCCCGGGTCTGCAGCGCATCGCCATGGCGCGCGCGAGACGCGCGTGAACGCGCTTCAAGTGCTGCGCTGCGCCCGGGAAACTAGCTCTGTGGCGGCGGCGCGACTGTGAAGCCGGTTGCACCGTCGAGCGCGATGCGGCCGTCGGCGACGGCGCGTGCCCAGCGGGCGGTGGCGGGCAGGCCGCCGAACGAGAAGAAATGGGCGTGCACGCCGGTTGGTGCCGCGTCGGCGAGCGTGCGGATAAGATCGTCGGGCGCGGTGAGCGCGAACATTTGGCGGATGAGCCCGGAGCGTCGCGCCAGCCCTTGCGCCGAGGCGCGCACGCCGCAGCGGCTCGCATAGCGCAGCA
>JASHQO010000184.1 GCA_030039105.1 Xanthobacteraceae bacterium | reverse complement strand
GATGTCCAGATAGTCGGCGCAAGCGCCGTGCTGAAAGTCGAGATCGACCAGACAGGTGGAATTTTTGCCGCGGGCGCCGCTGTTGAGCAGCAGCATCGCGGTCTGCACCGCGAGCGTCGTAACTCCGGCGCCACCGACCGCAGGCAAGAAGGTGAAGATCTGCGCCTCGGTGGTCTCGTCGCCGGCCGGCGCCTGGGCGACACGGGCGCAGGCCCGCACCAATTCGACCGGCGGCACCGGCTTGACCAGAAAATCGGCCACCCGCATTTGCATCAGCCGGCGGGCGACAGCTTCCTCGAAGCTTTGGCTGATGACGATCACCGGCGGCCAAGGACCCAGCCGCAGCATCATGCGCTCCAGAGCCACCAGTTCGGCGGCATCGCCGGCGTCGATGTCTGCGACGACGACCGTTGCGTCCGCCAGCGCGCCGACACCGATGCCGGACAATTTGCCCTGCACCACGTCAAGGCCGATCTGCGGGCTGCTGCCGAAGGTGGTGCGAACCGTCTCCGCGAACGCAGGGTCCGCGGTCACGACGGCCACCCTCGCTTGGGCGCCTGCAATTGTGGATCGGCCGACTGGCATGGCTCGACCCAGGCTCTAGTTATGCGTGCCCGCGGCCGCGGCGCCGGCAATCGCGGTGCCGCTCGCCGGCTGCGCGCTACCGTTCGTCATCTGGCCGGCGCACATCGCGCCCGCCGCCGGCGGCGGCGCGGCGGTCTCCGCCGATGGATCGAGATCGGCCGGCGGCGTGACCTTGTCGATGCGATAGCATTGCACCGCGCGTTGCATGCGCTCGCCGTTGAACGTCAGGTTCCTGTTGTTCGAGTAGGGCGGCCACGGATCGACCATTTGCTGAACTTCGTTGGCCGCGATCGAGTCGCCGCCACCCAATGCGATGGTGTCGCGGCGGTCGAAGTAGAGACCGGGATCGGAGCAGCCGGCGAGCAAGGCGCCGAACAGCACCGCGCCGGCGAGGGCGCGCCCTGCGCGATTAATCCTTGGCCGAGACATAGACGCCTCCGTTCTTCGGCAGGTCCAGGACGTGGCCGACATAGGGCCGGTTGATTGCGCCGACCGCCAGCCGTGCCAGCGAGGGGCTGACTTCCGCCTGACCGTTCAGGAAGAAGTCGACGTCGTTGCCTGGCAACGTGGCGTCGAGCGGGGTGTGGATCGGATCCGCCGGAGTCAACGGCTGCACCACATGCGGCGTCACCAGGATGACGAGGTCGGTCTCGTTCTTCTGATACGAGGCGCTGCGGAACAGTGCGCCGAGCACCGGCACGTCGCCGATCCATGGCAACTGATCCTGGCTGGTCTGGCTGGTGTTGAGCAACAGGCCGCCCAGCATGAAGCTCTGGCCGTCGCGCAGCTCGACCGTGGTCGAGGCCTCGCGCACGATCAATGCCGGCACCGAGACGCCGCCGGTGATCGACACGCCGTGCGTCGGATCGAGCTGGCTGACGTTCGGCTTGACCACGAGGTTGATCTGACCGTTCTTCAGCACGGTCGGCGTGAAGGCGAGACCGACGCCGTACTTCTTGTATTCGATCGCGGTCTGGCCGAGCGAGCCGGGCACCGGGATCGGGTATTCGCCGCCGGCGAGGAAGCTTGCGGTGTCGCCCGACAGCGCCACCAGGTTGGGCTGCGCCAGATCGCGGGCCAGGCCCTTCTGCTCCAGCGCGTTGAGCTCGACGTCAAGCGGATTTTGGCCGCCGACCAAGCGGCCGACCAGGAAGCCGAACGGCGACGCGCCCGACAGCACGCCGGCCGAAACGATCGGCGACATGGTCGCTCCGCTGGGATTGACGTTGAGGCCGCCGACGCCGGTGCCCGGCTGCTGGAACGAGCCGCCCGGCGAGGTGATCGGCAGTTGGCCGGCCGCGGTCTGATCGCCGACATTGGCCAGCACGCGGTTGCCGAACACGTTCCACTGCACGCCGAGCTCGCGGCTTGCCTGACGCGAGGCCTCGATGAAGCGTACCTCGAGCATGACCTGCTGCGGCGCCGTCACCTGCACGGTGTTGATGACGTCGGGCGCGAACTGCTTGGCGACGGTCACCGCCTTGTCGAGGGTCACGGCGTCGGGCGCCGTGCCGCTCAACATGATGCGGCCGTCGACCGAATAGGCCCTGATGCCGCCGCCGGTAAAGCGCGAGATTTCCGCCGACAGGCGCGAAATGTCATAGGACACCTCGACGTCGAAGATGCCGACCACCTTCTTCTCCGCGCCGTAGACGGTGACGCGGGTGGTGCCGATCTTCTTGCCGAGGATCGATAGCGCATGGTCGGTCAGCGGGTTGACGTCGGCCACGTCGGGATCGCCGACGATGATGTCGACGAAGCCTTGATCGGTACGGACGTCCTCGGACTTGCCGACCGTCACGGTCACCGTCGCGGTGCGCGCGGTGGAGAAATTCACCCGCTGCTGCGCCTGCGCGGTGGCCGGCGCCAGCGCCGCCACCAGCGCGATCGCCAATGCCAGCCAGATTGCGACGTACTGCAGCAGCGCGCCGATCGGAGTGTCCCCGTCCGAATGTCGCCGGCCTTTGCCTGCGATGATTGCCGTGTCGTACTGGTTGTTCACGTCGGCCTCCCCGGCTCTCGTTTTGGTCCCCAAAACCCGAAATTCCGTCCGCTCCGCTAGTGCTTTCGTCTTTGCTTCAGTTGTGCGCCGGCTGCCCCGAGAGGGCGGCGGAATGTCCAGCACCGCCTTCGACCGGTACGTTGAATTCGACATGATCGCCGCGCGACGGCCGCACCACGCTGACCGTGACGAAATGCGAATCCGGTGCGGCGGCGGTCATGAGATCGCGCGTCGTGACGCGTCGCGTCTCGCCTTCGGTCACGTCGCCGGCCTTGCGCAGCAACAGCGACAGCGTGCCGACGGTCGCGGCGAGCGCAACCCTCTGGCCTTCGGTCGGATCCACCTCGATCGTCACCGCCTTGACCACGGCCGGCTTCTCGGCGCGCTGGTCGGCGAGTTGATCGATGCCGAGCACGCGCACGTTCTGCAGCACGACGTCGTTGGTCGCGTTGTTCTTCTCGCCCGTCCGCGTCAGCAGCACGTCGACTCGATCGCCCGGCAGGATGAACCCGGCAACGCCTTCGACGTCATTGACGCGGATGGTGATCGCCTTCATGCCCGGATCGAGCATCGCCGACAGCGTCGCGCGCTGACCCGGACCGGTGATCTTGGAAGCGAGGATCGCCTCGTTGGTGTCGATCGGCATCAGCACGATGCGCTTGCCGTTGGCGAGATCGGCGATCTTGCCAAACGCGCCGGCCGGCAACGCATCGTCGGGCCACGGCATCTCGTGCATCGCCGACGTGCTGAGCTCGTCGCCGAAACGCAGCGGCTTGCCTGCCACGACGATTGTGCGCGCGGGCGGCGCAGCTTTGCGCTGCGCATCGATGCTCTTCAGGCGCTCATCGGCCTGATTGTTGAGCCATATCTGCGCCAGGAATACGGCGAGCAGCCCGAACAGGACTGCAAAGCCGATCATGACGAAGCTACTGGTCCGCACGCGAAGTCCCCTGAATGACGCCAGGAATTCGTTTGGTCGTTGGGACTATTGGGCCGCCGGTAGTATGGAATTGGTGAAGTAATCCGCGCGATTTTGCCTATGCTGAAGATTGCTTGAAGCGGTATTCTTTACAGCGTGTGTATCGCCATATTTGAAGTGAAGGGATATCCTTTACGAAACATGCGCCACGGCGTTGCGCGCAAAGTGCGCCGCATGCCAAACAATGCGTAGAGTTCGGCATTTCTCCACGGCCGAATCTCCCCTAACGACGTCGTACTTGACACGTGCAGCATTTAACGAAATGCGGTAGGACACTATTAAGGACGCGCAACGCAGGTTGCCGGACCGATGGAGGAAACCCGATGAACAAGCCGCGCATCAGTTACGTCGACCCGGCGACGGTAACCGACAAGGCGATGCTCGCCGAGTTCGAGCGCTGCGCCCGCGAGGGCACGCCGCGGCCGGAAAGCCAGGCGGTCCGCGCCCATGTGCCGGCAGTGTTCTGGTCGTTCGCCAATTCCTGGCGCGACGTGTTCAAGAACGGCGTCGCCGATCATGACCTCAAGGAGCTGTGCCGCGTCTACGTGTCGCGCTCGGTGAAATGCGAGTTCTGCGGCAACCAACGCTCCATGAAGGCGGCGTCGCAGGGTCTGGTCGAGGACGACTACCGCGACCTGATCAATTTCGAATCGTCGAAGCATTACGACGAGCGTCAGAAGGCGGCGTTGTCTTATGCCGAAGCGATCACCTGGGACCTGCCGGTCGACGACGCATTCTGGGCCCGCCTGCACCAGCATTTCAGCGAGCCGGAACTGGTCGAGATCGGCTATTTCGTCGCGCTCACCATGGGCCAGCAGCGCTGGCTGCGCACGTTGGGCATCGAGCATCACCAGGTCATGGCGGGAACCGACGCATCCATGGCACCGGGATTCGAGACCGCGCAGGCGCTCGAGGCGTCGAAGGCCCGGCCCGATTATTGGGCACGCAGCGACGCCGCCGCGGCGAGCCGCACCGCCGCCGAGTAGCGCTCAGACGCGGACAAAGCCGCGCGGGATGGCGTGGAACGGCGCTATGCCGGTTGCGGTGATCAAGACCATCTCGCCGGTCTGCACGCCGGCTGTGCCGTCGCGCGTCACCACATTGGGCTGAATGACCACCACCATGCCGGCACGGAACGGCTCGTCGGGCACGTGGGCGCTCGGCCGGCTCTTGCAGCCGAGGATCGGCGGCAGGTAGCCGCCGCCATAGCCGTGCAGCAGATCGTCGATAATGGTGAAACCTGCCGCCTCGATCATGGCCGCCGCCTCGATCACCTGTTGCGGCCGCGCGCCCTCCTTGAGCACGGCCGCGACGGCGTCGAAGACGGCATCGGCGACCCCATGCAGGTCGCGATAAAGCTCGGTCGGCTCCGCATCCACGGTAAAACTGCGCAGCACCTGGCCGGGATGCTCCCAGAACGCCGCACTGATCTCGGCAAACACCATGTCGCCGCGCGCCACCCTGCGGTTGGCGACGAATTGCGTCGGCACGCCGAGGCTCGGATTCGCCATCGGCGTGACGCCGATGAAATGGATGACGTTGGTGCCGCCGAGCGCGATATAGGCGCGTTCGACGACGTCGGCGAGTTGTCGCTCGCTCGCGCCCGGCCGCAAATTGTCGCGCAGCGCCATCATGCCGCGATCGGTCAGCGCGGCGCCGATGCGCATCCACTCGATCTCCTCGGCCGACTTGACCTGGCGCAGCCGGATATAGGGACGGTTGAGATTGGCGACCGGCCCTAATATCGCGGTAAGCGCCGCGTACTGCTCGAACGTCATCGGCCCGATGACGCCGACTTTGCCGGCGCGGGCGCCGCGCTTCTCCAAGATCGCGATGGCGCCGCCGATCGACGAGCCGCCGCCCCATGCGACCTCGGCGCGGTTGGCAATGCGCCGCGCCAGCGGCGCGTGATTGACGTGCTGCACGAACATGGCGTCGGGCTCGCCCGGCGTCAGCACGCCGACCGCTTCGGTGGTCACCGGCCAGCCGGTCAACCATTGCACCGACGAGCCAAAGCGATTGGCGCCGCAGAAGACCAGATGGTCGAGGTCGGTCTCGCGCAGCAAGCCCTCGATGGCGGCGCGGCGGCGCGCCATCTCGGCTTCGCTGAAGCGAGGGTATTCCGCGTCCAGGATCGCACGCAAGCGCGGCGGCAGATCGAGGTCGGTCGGCCGGGTCAAGTGCTCGCTCATGCGCCCCACTCTAGGGGGATGGGCTTGGCAAATCCATTTTGTTAGACAACGGGCGCCGCGGCCGCGGCCCAAGGAGAGCTTGCGCCCATGCCCACGTCACTGATCGATTCCGCCGTATTTCGCGACATCTTCTCGACCGCGGCGATGCGGCGAGTGTTCTCCGACGAGAACCGCGTGCAAAAATACCTCGATTTCGAGGCGGGCCTGGCGCGCGCGCAGGCGCGGCTCGGCATCATCCCGAAAGCGGCAGGCGAGGAGATCGTCCGGCACTGCAACGTCGCCGAGATCGATTTCGCCAAGCTCAAGAGCCAGACCGAGCGTATCGGCTATCCGGTGCTGCCGGCGGTGCAGCAGCTCGTGGCGCTGTGCCGCGACGGTCTCGGCGAATGGTGCCATTGGGGCGCCACCACCCAGGACATCACCGACAGCGCCACCGTGATGCAGATCCGCGAGGGGCTGAACCTGGTCGAGGCCGACCTCAATGGGATCTCCGACGCGCTGGCGAACCTCGCCGGCAAATATCGCGACACGCCGATGGCCGGCCGCAGCAACCTGCAGCAGGCGGTGCCGATCACCTTCGGCTACAAGATGGCGACGCTGCTCGCCGCCTTCGAGCGCCACAAGCAGCGCTTGAAGGAATTACGCCCGCGCGTGCTGGTCGGCGAGTTCGGCGGCGCCGCCGGGACGCTGTCGTCGCTGTCGGGCCGCGGCCTCGAAACCCAGGCCGAGCTGATGAAAGAGCTCAAGCTCGGCCCGCCGGCGATCGCCTGGCACACGGTGCGCGACACCATCGCCGAGGTCGGCTGCTTCCTCGGCCTGGTGACCGGCACCTGCGGCAAGATCGCATTCGACGTGAAGCTGATGATGCAGACGGAAGTGGAAGAGCTCTACGAGCCGTTCCACGAAGGTCGCGGCTCGTCGTCGACCATGCCGCAGAAGCGCAACCCGATTTCGTCGGTCTACATCACCGCGTTGACCTCAGTGGTGCGCCAGCAGACCGCGGCGCTGCTCGACGCCATGGTCGAAGATCACGAGCGCGCCACCGGCCCGTGGGAGATCGAGTGGATCGTGCTGCCGGAAATCTTCTGTCTCGCCGCCGGCGCGCTGGCGCAGACCCTATTCGTGCTGACCGGCCTGCAGGTCGACGAAAAGAAGATGCGCAGCAATCTCGACCTGACCAAAGGGCTGATCGTCTCGGAAGCGGTCATGATGGGGCTCGGCCCCTATTTGGGCCGCCAATACGCCCACGACCTCGTCTACGACATCTGCCGCAAGGTGGTGGCCACCGGCCGGCCGCTGGTCGACCTGCTGGCGGAGAACGCCGAGATCGCCAAGCACCTCGACCGCGCTGCGCTGGCGAAGCTGTGCGACCCGGCGAACTATCTCGGCGAGGCCGGAGCGATGGTCGATCGCGTGCTGGGGATGCGAAGCAACTAGGATAAGTTTTGGTCGAATCGTCATCCCGCTTTGGCCTTTTGCTTGCGCATGATCTTTTCCGAAAACCGGTTTCCACTTTTCGGGATCATGCTTTGGCCTTTTGCTTGCGCATGATCTTTTCCGAAAACCGGTCTCCACTTTTCGGGATCATGCTTTATTCCGCCGCGGCCGCCTTCGCCGCCGCCTGCTCCTGGACGAATTTCGCGACCGCCAAGTTGTCGACCTTGCCGGAGCCGAGCAGCGGCAGCTTGTCGAGCACGATCAGCTCGGCGGGGAACATCAACTCCGAGGCGTGCTTGCCGCGCGCATAGGCGACGAAATCGCCGCGCGTTGCACCGTGCTTGTCGGTGACCATGACGAGGCGCTCGCCCTTGCGCGCGTCGGGGATCGCCGTCACCGCGCTGATGGCGTTCGGCCACAGCTCCGCCGCCAACATCTCGACTGCGGCCAGCGACACCATTTCGCCGCCAACCTTGGCGAAGCGCCTGGCGCGACCCTTGATCGTGATAAAGCCGTCGGCGTCGATGGTGACGATATCGCCGGTATCGTGCCAGCCTTCCGGCGGCGGCTCCAGCACGCCCGGATTGTCGGCCTGCAGGTAGCCCAGCATCACGTTCGGCCCCTTGACGTAGAGCCGGCCGCCTTCGTCGATGCCCTCGACCGGCTCGAGCTTCGCCGCCATGCCCGGCAGCAGCCGGCCGACGGTGCCGAACTTGTTGAACATCGGCGTATTGAGCGCCATCACCGGCGAGCATTCGGTGACGCCGTAGCCCTCGAGAACGCGCAAGCCGAACTTTTCCAGATAGATCTGCCGCGTCGTCTCCTTGACGGGCTCGGCGCCGGCGACGACGTAGCGCAGCGAGCGGAAGTCGTAGGGATTGGCGACGCGGGCGTAACCGTTGAGGAAGGTATCGGTACCGAACAACACCGTGGCACTGACGCCGTACACCAGCTCCGGCACGGTGCGATAATGCAGCGGCGACGGATAAAGGTAGCTCGGCACGCCCGACACCAGCGGCAGCACCGTGCCGCCGGTCAGCCCGAACGAGTGGAATACCGGTAGCACGTTGAACAGCTTGTCCTCGCGGCCGAAATCGATCCGGGCCGCGGCCTGCGCCACGTTGGCCAGCATGTTGCGGTGGGACAACACCACGCCCTTGGGCTGGCCCTCCGACCCCGAGGTGAACAGGATCACCGCCCAGTCGTCCGGCTTGCGGGCAAGCAGCGGCTTTTTCCAGCGCAACGCGCCGCGCAGCTTGTCGGCAAGGCCGATGGTGGGGCGGATGTCTTCCAGGTAAACGATGCGCAGCCGTTCGGCGAGTTGCTCCACCACGGGCTCGAGCCGGCCCTTCTCGACGAAGGCGCGCGAGGTGACAATGGTGTCGAGCGCCGCAGCCCGGCTCGCGGCCAGAATGTTGGCGGCGCCGGCGGTGAAATTGATCATGGCCGGCACCCGGCCGCCCGACATCACCGCCAGCAGCGTCACCACGGCGGCGTTCGAGGTCGGCAGCATGACGCCGAGCGCGCGGCCCTCGGCCGCCAGCGGCATCAGCTTGGCGCCGAGCACTGCCACCGCGCGCAGCAGCCGCTTGTAGGTTAGCTGGCCGCCGACCGGGTCTTCGACGATGACCCAATTCGCACCGTTGACCCGCGCCGCA
>JASHQO010000183.1 GCA_030039105.1 Xanthobacteraceae bacterium | reverse complement strand
GGCCGCCGATCGAGCTGTTGAGACTGCTTATGCTGCTGTTGAGGCTGCTCAGGCTGCTGCTGAGGCTGTTGCTGAGGGTGCTGGTGCCGCTGCTGCCGATCGACTGGATTTCGCTTATCGGCACGCTCTGGCCGTTGACCGTCAGGGTCGGCGGATTGGCGCTGGTGTTGACGGCGGTGACCACGCCCTGAACCTGGGTCGACACCGACACCGACTGACCGCTGGCGCTGGTCGCGTTGATCGACAGCGTGTAGCTGCCGTCGGGGTAGGTCACGCCGTTGGTGCCCTGGCCGTTCCAGGTATAGGTCTGCGTGCCGGCGTTGAGCGACGTCGTTCCGGTATAGACGGTCTGCCCCGATGAATTGGTGATCGTGACATTTGCCGTGGCTGCCGAGGGTGACGTCAGGCTCCACGTCGCCGGGCTGTTGCTCGCATTGGAAAGGGCCGCGCTGCTGCCGCTGACGGTGACGGTCGATCCGACGAGCTGCAGCGCCTGGACATCCGTGGTGGCCTGCTGCAGCGATATCAGCGTTTGCATGTTGGTGTTCATATCGATCTGCTGCTCGACCGAGGAAAACTCGACAAGTTCCTGGGTGAACGAATCGGTGTCCATCGGATCGAGCGGATCCTGATTTTGCAACTGCGTCGTCAGCAGTTGCAGGAACTCGTCGAAATTGCCGGCGAGCTGCTGCGACGACGAGGCGGTCGCGGCCTGCGCGGTGCTGCTCGATGACGTCGACGATGTCGTGGCCGTGGTGGTCATGGGTCCGTCCTCACACTTTGCCGGTTACACGCGGATGTCGATGCCGCTGAGGCGGCCGACGCGGGAGTAGATCTGCGTTGTCGGGATCGCCGGCTGGTCGGCGTCGGGAATGACGAGCTGCGCCGTGCCGGTCTGATTGCCGGCATTGCCGTTCTGGCTGTTTTGGCCGGAAAAGGACTGATCGCGCAGGCTGAATTGCAGGCCATTATCCGCGGTTTTCAGGCCGGCCTGTTCGAGCGCGTGCTGGAGCTGCGGCTGCTGGCTCTGCAGCAACTGCAGCGTATCGGCGCGGTCGACGACCACATGCGATGTCACTTGGCCGCTGCCGTCGACGTCGAGGCGGACGTCGATGCGGCCGAGCTCCGGCGGGTCGAGCCGGATGTCGAACTGGTTGGAGCCGGACTGCGCGCGCGAGGCGATGGTGACCGGCAGACCGGCGATCGGCACAGCGGCCGACGTTGCGGCGGTCGAAGTCGCCGACGTCGCGGCTGTCGTCGTGGCTGACGCGGTCTGGCTCGCCGCGCCGAAGCCGAAATTCGGCAAGCCGTCGGTCGTGGTCTTGGCCGCGTTCCAGCCGCCCTGGGCGCCCGAGGCGCCGCCGGCCTCGCCGGACGCGCTGCCGTGCGCTGCGCCATTGCCGCCGCCTTGATCGAGCGTGACGGCATCGCTGTCGGTGCGGGCCTGCAGTTGCGGCGCGGCGTTGCCGGTTGTGCCGTCGGCAGGGTTGGTCGACGGCGTCGCGTCGGCGTCATCGGTCGACGGCGCGGCGTTGCTGTTGGCTGCCGCGGTGTTCGGCCGCGCCGGCGCCGCGGTCTTGCCGGCGCTCTGCGGCGGCGCGGCGGGTTTGGTGTCCTGCGGCGCTGTCTTGACGTCCGGCGTGAGCGGCGCCGCTTCGGTCTTGACCGATTGCGTCACCGCCGCGTTCTTGGCGCCTTGCGTCGGCGCGGCGTTCTTGAGGTCCGGCGCTGCCGGCGCGCTGTTGGCGTCTTGCGTCGTCGTCGTATCGTCGTCGGTATCCGCTGCCGGCGCGGCATTGGTCGTGCCGGTCGTGCCGGTCGCTCCGGTCGTGTCCTGGCGCGGCGCAGAGGTCGCGACCTTGACGACGGACCGTGCCGGCATGGATTTGGCGGCGCCATCGATCGCCGCGGTTGGCGCGGCCGCATTATTCGCTGCCGGTCCGGTGTTGATGTCGGCGTTGATGACGACAGCCGCGACGGCCTGCGTTTGGTTGCTTGTCGCCGGCGCCGCGGTGCCCGCATCGTCGCCGTCGCCGTCCTGATTGCCTTTGTCGGTCGAAGTTTTTGCCGACGATCCCGACGGAGCAGCGTGGCCCGACGCATCGGTCGCGGCGGTGGTGGCGGTTGTGGCGGCTGCCGCAGCCAGGCGCCCGGCGAATATCGCGAACACCGCGCCGTTGTCGGCGGCGCTGGGATCGGTCCGGCCCGGCGTGCCGGGCGGGGTGGCTTGCGGAGTCTGCGCCGCGCCGGCATTCGTCGTGCCAGCCGTCGCGGCGCCCGAGGAGCTTGGCGTCGTCGTCGTTGCGTTGCCCGAAGCGGTCGTACCTTGCGTGCCGGTTTGGCCCGTGCCCGTGGTGCCGGCATTGCCGCGGCCGGCAAAGCCGGGCGGCGCCGGCGCTTGATCGCTGGTTTGCGCGGGGGCGCTCGGCGCCGTCGCCGGCGTGGCCGGCGGTGGCGTATTGGGCGCGGCCGCGGCAGCGTCGAGCAGCGCCGCGAACCCGGTGTCCTGATCTTGGCTGTTATCGGACGTCGCCATCGGCGACTGCTGCCATTGTGCGGGCGCGGTTGCGGGCGCGGCGCTTACGTTCGTACTCGACACTGCAAAACCCCTGACTCAATCCGGCGCCATAGCGCTTGCAACCCGCGGGCCAGCCGTGGCGTACAATTATCTTTTCTATTTCAGTGGCTTAGGATGGCACCCCGGGGCGCCGCACGGCAGCCCTTGCAGGCCTCCGGCAGATTTTGCCGGTCCGGCCGCGCCGCCATCGCCGCGGCCGCGCCATGGCAGGGCGACCGGCCAGCGCCTATAGTAATGGCCGAAAGGATTCCGGCACCGCCATGCTCAACGGCCTCGACATCGAAAGCCGGCCGGCCGATACCCGCGTGGTCGTCGCCATGTCGGGCGGCGTCGATTCGTCGGTCACCGCAGCGCTGCTGGCGGAGGCCGGCTACGACGTCGTCGGCATCACGCTGCAGCTCTACGACCATGGCGCCGCGACTCACCGCAAGGGCGCCTGCTGTGCCGGCCGCGACATTCACGATGCCCGCGCCGTGGCGGCACGCATCGGCATTCCGCACTACGTGCTCGACTACGAGAGCCGCTTCAAGGAGGCGGTGATCGACCGCTTCGCCGAGAGCTACGTCGCCGGCGAGACGCCGGTGCCGTGCGTCGAGTGCAACCAGTCGATCAAGTTCCGCGATCTGTTGGAAACCGCGCGCGAGCTCGGTGCCAGCATTTTGGCCACCGGCCATTACGTCGCCTCGCGCGCGCTGCCCGGCGGCGGCCGCGCGCTCTATTGCGCCCGCGAGACCGAGCGCGACCAGAGCTACTTCTTGTTCGGCACCACGCGCGCGCAACTCGACCTGTTGCGCTTTCCGCTCGGCGACCGCACCAAGGCGGAGACCCGCGAGCTGGCGCGCCGCTTCGGCCTGCCGGTCGCCGACAAGCAGGACAGCCAGGACATCTGCTTCGTGCCGACCGGCCATTACGCCGACGTCATCGCGCGGCTTAAGCCCGGCGCCGCCGGCCCCGGCGACATCGTCGATCTCGACGGCCGCGTGCTCGGCCGTCACGACGGCATCATCCATTTCACCGTCGGCCAGCGCCGCGGCCTCGGTGTCGCGACCGGCGCGCCGCTCTACGTGGTGCGGCTCGACGCCGCGACGCGCCGCGTCATGGTCGGCCCGCGCGAGGCGCTGCGCACCAGCCGCATCCGGCTGCGCGACGTCAACTGGCTCGGCGACGGCAGCCTCGACGCGGTGCTGGCGACCAAGCCCGAAGTGTTCGTGAAGGTGCGTTCGACCCGCGCGCCGCAGCCGGCATGGCTGCGCGCCGGCTCCGGCGGCGCCGTCGAGGTCGAGCTGCCCGGCGGCGAAGACGGCGTGTCGCCCGGCCAGGCTTGCGCGTTCTACGACGCCGCCGTCGGCCAGGCGCGCGTGCTCGGCGGCGGCATGATCGCGAGCACGGTCGCCGCCGCGACGGAAAAGCGCGCCGCCGCCATGGCCGTCGCGAGATAGGAGTGAAAGCGCGATCTGTTGCGGATCGCGCTTGTTCGGACGCGGGGCGCGATGGCGGGGCAGGAACGCGACAAGGACGAGCTCGACAAGGACACCGTCGCCAAGGCCTACGCGCGCTGGGCGCCGGTCTACGATCTGGTGTTCGGCTCGGTGTTCGAGCGCGGCCGCAAGGCCTCGATCGCCGCGGCCGAGCGCATCGGCGGCCGCATCCTCGAAGTCGGCGTCGGCACCGGACTGTCGCTGCCGGAATACCGCTGGACCAACCGGCTCACCGGCGTCGACCTGTCGGCGCCGATGCTGCGCAAGGCCAAGGCGCGCGTCGCCGAGCATCGGCTGACCAACGTCGACGGCCTCGCCGTGATGGACGCGCAGCATCTCGGCTTCCAGGACGGCGCGTTCGACGTCGTCGTCGCGCAATACGTCATCACCGCGGTGCCCGACCCGGAAGCGACGCTGAACGAGTTCGTCCGCGTTCTAAGACCCGGCGGCGAGATCATTCTGGTCAATCATCTCGGCGCCGAGACCGGCCTGCGCGCCGCGATCGAGCAATGGTTCGCCCCGCTCGCCCGCCGCCTCGGCTGGCGTCCGGAATTCCGCTGGGAGCGCCTCGAACGCTGGGTCGCCGCGCACGGCGGCGTCAAGGTCATCGAGCGCCGCCCGATGCCGCCGCTCGGGCATTTTTCGCTGATCCGGTTCGGCCGGCTCGGTGGCGAGTTCGCGGCGGCGGGCTGAGACGATTAAGTCGCTAGATTCTTCTTGGCTTGAATGGCCTTGTCGGCGTCATGGCCGGGCTCGTTCCGGCCATCCACGTCTTGATCTGGTCCGGAAGAAAAGACGTGGATGCCCGGCACAAGGCCGGGCAGGACGAATCAATGCGAACTCAACGCCTTGGTATCCAGTGCTTGGAAAATGGCCGCGGATGCACTAGATGTGCGGCGTCCGGCCCCCGGCCGGGATGCCCTGGGGCGCCCAGGTTGGCGGAGTAGCTCAGTTGGTTAGAGCAGCGGAATCATAATCCGTGTGTCGGCGGTTCAAATCCGTCCTCCGCTACCAAAAATCAAGCGAGCGTAGGTAGGCAAAGGCGCAAAGCGCCGTACTCAATCGTGGTCGCCGAGCCGCGAGCCCGCCCTACGGCTCGGTCCCTCAGAAATTCTCCGACCAGCCCGGCCACCTTCGCCGCCTGCTCGAAATGCGGCAGATGGCCGATGCCGTCGAGCAGCGTGACGCGCGCGTGGGCGAGGCGCCTGGCGAAGTTGTCGGCATACGATGGCGCGACGATGCCGTCGGCTTTGCCCGAGAGGATGAGCGTCGGCATGGCGATGCGGTGGATGTGTTTCTTCAGGCCCTTGTCGGGGATCGGCCGGATGAATTTGCCGGTGCAGGCTTGCGACCAGACGAAGTCGACCTTGGCGTCGATGCGCGCCGCTTGCTCTTTCGGGGTGGCGACGAATTTCTCGGCGTCGGCGCCCTTCGGGTCCGGCGAACAAAGCCACGCGCAGCTCGTCGGGGGAGAGCACCATCCAGTTCTTCACCGGAATGTCATCGCGATAGAGCCCGACCGGATCGATCAGCAGAACAGCGCGATGCTCTTCATGCAAAGCTCATGCGGCATCGAGCCGAACTGCAGCAGCGCTACGAGGTGGCCGATGCGCAGCCGCTCGATGCCGTCGAGCAGGCGGTCGCGGCCGGCAGATCGCGATACGGCATCAGGTGGAACATGCAGACTTTCACGGCGGCCTCCTATGTCCCGGCGCTTGCCGCGATTGTGGGCGAATTGTCCGACCGTGGGCAACGCCGGCGCTCAAGGCATCATGGCGCGGGGGGGAAGCGGCGACGATCCGGACGGCGCCGGCGCGGCGAAACCTTGCAACTATGCGACGAAAGAATCATGCCGTCGCGCTTGCTTGGCGGCGCGCAGGCGGCCATGCTTTGCGGCGATCCGTGCGATAGGTTCGCCCTATTTTGGGATCAAAGATCCTGATCGAGCTACGCAGGAAAAGGCGGGCTTACCGCAAAAAACCGCAACAACGGACATAGGGAGGTCCTTGATGTCGACCGATAAAGAATTGTCATCCACCGAACTGTCGCGGCGCCGCCTGCTGCGGCAAGCCGTCGCAACCGGTGCGGGTCTTAGTGCCGGTCTTGGCGCTCTCGCAGCCGGCGGACCGCGCTTCGGCATCGTCGGCCCGGCCTTCGCCGAGGACAAGCCGCCGCTCGGCACCTGGCCGGACGGCTCCTCGGGCAGCACGGTCAATATCGGCGCCACGGTGCCGCTGACCGGCCCCTACGCCTCTTCGGGCGACGACGAATTGAAGGGCATGCAGCTTGCCGTCGATCATATCAACGAGGGTCACGATCTCATCAAAAAGATCGCGCCGAAGATCACCAAGGGCCTGCTCGGCAAAAAAGTGAATCTGCTCAGCGCCGATTCCGGCGCCAAGCCGAACGATGCGGTGCAGGAGCAGCAGAAATTCATTACCGACAACAAGATCGTCCTGATGACCGGCTCGACGTCGAGCGCGGTCGCGGTGGCGCTCAATCACTTCGCCCAGCGCGAAAAAGTGCTCTACGTCGCCGCGATCTCGGGCTCGAACGACACCACCGGCAAGGATTGCGTGCGCTACGGATTCCGCCAGTGTTTCTATGGCGAGACTGCGGCCAACGCGATCGGCCCGGTGCTGGTGAAGGCCTTCGGCAAGAACCGCAAGGCGGCGTTCATGACGCCCGACTACACCTACGGTCACACCGTGACCAAGTCGGTGAACGATTACATGAGCAAGAATGCCGGCTGGACCATGGTGACCAACCAGATCTCGCCGCTCGGCACCCAGGACTTCAGCCAGTATCTCACCAACATCGCCAATTCCGGCGCCGAGTTTCTGGTCAACGTGAATTGGGGCCGCGACGCGGTGCTGTCGATTCAGCAGGCCAAACAGTTCGGCATCCTGCCGAAGATGACGCTGATCGTTCCCTACCAGATACCCTTCCTCGCCAAGGAGGTCGGGCCGGAACTGACCGCAGGCGTCTACGCGTCGACGGATTTCTGGTGGACGCTGGAAGACAAGTATCCGTTGGCCAAGATGTTCGTCGACGCCTTCTACAAAAAGTATAACTATCGGCCGGAGTGGGGCGCCAACAACGGCTACATGGAGTTTGCCATGTGGGCGCGCATGGTGTCCGAGACCGGAACGTTCTATCCGCCCGATGTCATCAAGACCTACGAGAAAGGCGAGACATTCGACTCCACGGTGGGCGACGTGCATTTCCGGCCGCAGGATCATCAACTTGTCCGTCCGGTGGTCATCGTCCGCGGCAAGGCGCCGAAGGACATGAAGAACAGCGAGGATTACTGGGAGGTCCTCGAAGTCGTGCCGGGCGCGCCGCTCATGCAGGCTCCGGACGCCTTCGGCTGCAATCTCGGCGAATACACCTGATCGGCGCCGTCATCGGCCTGCCGCCGCGGCGTCGCGGCCCAGGCTCGCTTTCCGTCGTGGAGGGCCGTGCGCGAGCGCGGCCCTCCACGAGTTGTTTGTCGGAGCAAACACTTGCATGCTAAAGCATGATCCCGAAAAAGCCCGTCCTCGGGCCTTGATCCGAGGGTGGCAACCGGTTTTCGGAAATGATCGTGCGTAAGCAAAAGGCTGGAGCGGGATGACGATTCGACCAAAACTCATCCCGCTCTAGGCCCGAGCCGGCAACCGGCCTGGGGCAAGTTCAACATCAGCGAACGCGCGCGTGATCAACTGGGGCAACTTCATCTCGCAGTGCTTCAACGGGCTGGTGCTCGGCGCGCTGCTCGCGCTGATCTCGTCCGGGTTGACGATCATTTACGGCACGCTCGGCGTGCTCAATCTCGCCCACGGCGCCATGTTCATGCTCGGCGGCTATGCCGGCTGGCTGGCCTACACCTATACCGGCTCCTTCATCGTCGCGGTCATCGCCGGCTCGCTGTTCGTGCTCATCGTCGGCGTGCTGACCGAGCGGGCGATCGTCCGCTATTTCTACACGCGGGGGCACGAGGACCAGCTTCTCGTCACCTTCGGCCTCGGCATCGTCTTCGTCGAGACGGTGCGGTTCTTGTTCGGCAGCCTGTCGAAGGCGGTGCCGCCGCCGCCGCCGCTCGTCGGCATCACGCCGCTCGGCTTCATGTTCTATCCGACCTACCGGCTGGCGCTGCTCGGCATCGTCGCGGTGGCGCTGCTGGCGCTCTATCTCGTGCTCTACCGCACCCGGATCGGCATGATCGTGCGCGCCGGCATCGAGGATTCGGCCATGGTCGATGCGCTCGGCATCGATGTCTACAAGGTCTTCACGCTGGTGTTCGGCATCGGCGCCATGGCGGCGGGCTTTGCCGGCATCGTCAACGCGCCGGTGGTTTCGATCGCCCCTGATGTCGGCGAAGCGATCCTGGTGCAGACCTTCGTCGTGGTCGTCATCGGCGGCGTCGGTTCGTTCCCGGGCGCGGTCCTCGGCGGCCTGATCGCCGGCGAGATCATCAGCATCACTTCGATGTTCAATCCCGGTTATTCCTACGTCATGCTGTTCGTCGCCATGACGCTGGTGCTGGTGCTGCGTCCCTACGGACTGCTCGGCGCCGCCGGCCGCGAATGAGCGCGGCGATCCGATGCTCAAGCAGCGCCCCTTTCTGGTCGAGGCACTGACGGCCGCGGGCCTGATCGCCGCGCCGTTCGTGTTGCCTTACCTCGGCTTCACGCCGACCACCATCAACCGCATCCTGGTCTGGGGCCTGTTCGGCATCGGCTTCGATATCCTGTTTGGATTCACCGGGCTGCTCTCGTTCGGCCAATCGGCCTTCTTCGGCACCGGCGGCATGGTGACCGCCTATCTGCTCACGGTGATGAATTTCCCGCACGTCGTGACGGCCGTGTTCATCGGCACGATCGTCACCGCGATCGTCGGCGTTCTGGTCGGGCTGATTGCGCTGCGGCGCACCGGCATCTATTTCGCCATGATCACGGTGGCGATCGCCGAAGTATTTCATTTCGTCGAGTTCAATCCGCTGTCGGATTATACCGGCGGCGAGAACGGCCTGCCCGGGGTGCCGACGCCGATATTCCATCTCGGGTTCACCACGCTGCGATTCAATACCGATTGGTCGCTCTACGTATTCCTGGCGTTCTGGTATTTCGCCGGCTTGGTGATCGCGCTGCGCATCATGCGCTCGCCGGTGGGGGCGGTGCTGCGCGCCATCCGCGACAACCCGCTGCGCGCCGCCGCGGTCGGTCACAATATTCACGGCTACAAGCTCGCCGCCTTCGTCATCGGCGCCGCCTATGCCGGCTTTGCCGGCGGCCTGCTCGGCATCATGCAAGGCTTCATGCCGCCGGAAGCGTTCACGTTCGATACGTCCGGCCAGTTGGTGATGCAGACGGCGATCGGCGGCACCGGCACCCTGTTCGGCCCGCTGGTCGGCGCAACGGTGTGGCTCTATCTCAGCGATTTCCTGCAGACCACGCTCAATCTCGGCGCCACCTGGAAGCTCGTGCTCGGCCTCATCTTTGTGCTGCTGGTCTGTTTCCTGCGCCGCGGCCTGATCGGCGGCATCGAAGATCTCTACGGCTTTATGACCCGGCCGAAATCCGCGCCGGCGGCGCCGAAAGGCGCCGCCCCTGTTGCGGGTGCGACCGCCGAGCAGGTTGCGGGCGTGACCGCCGAGCAGAAACAAAAAACCGCGCGCGCCGAGATCGCCGAGGAGCCGCCGCCGCTGCCGATGCCGGCGCGCCATCGCAGCACCGACGACGCCGCGGACTCGATCCTGCAGGCGACCGGCCTGACCAAGCGCTACGGCGGACTCATTGCCAACAGCGATATCGCTTTCACCGTGCGGCACGGCGAACGGCGCGGCGTGATCGGGCCGAACGGCGCCGGCAAGACCACGTTCTTCAAGATGCTGACCTGCGAAGTGCAGCCGACCTCGGGCCAGATCGTGTTCGAAGGCCGCAACATCACCGGCATGAGCGTGACCGACGTATGCCAGCTCGGCCTGACCAAGAGCTATCAGGTCAACCAGCTATTCAACCGGCTGACCGTGCGCGAGAATTTGATCATCGCGGTGCTCGCCGAGTTGCGCGGCAAGTTCCGGCTCGACCTGCTGCGGCGGCTCAAGGGGATTCCCGGATTGACCGAGCAGGTCGAGCATACGTTGGTATCGATCGATCTTGCCGGCCGCGCCGACGTCCCGGTATCCGGTCTTGCCTACGGCGAGAAACGGCGCCTCGAAATCGGGCTGGCGCTCGCCAGCTCGCCGCGCCTGCTGCTGCTCGACGAGCCGCTCGCCGGCATGAGCCCGCGCGAGCGCATCGAGATGGTGAAGCTCCTCAAATCGATCGGCCAGGGCCGCACCATGATCATCATCGACCACGACATGGATTCGCTGTTCGAGCTGGTCGAGCGCGTCACCGTGCTGCAGGAGGGCCGCGTGCTGGTCGAGGGCACGCCGAACGAGATCAAGGGCAACAAGGCGGTGCAGGACGCTTATCTGGGCGGAGTGGTGGCGCCATGAGCCTGCTCGAGGTCAAGGGCCTGAACGCCTATTACGGCGACTCCCACATCCTGTTCGATGTCTCGCTCAACGTCGCGAGGAACGAGGTGGTGGCCTTGCTCGGCCGCAACGGCGCCGGCAAGAGCACGACCCTGAAGAGCCTGATGGGCGTGGTCACGCCGCAATCGGGCTCCGTCGTGTTCGACGGCGCCGAGATCGCCGGCCAGAAGAGCCACGCCATCGCCCAGGCCGGCATGCAGTTGGTGCACGAGGACCGCCGCATCTTCGGCAGCCTCAACGTCGAGGAAAATCTCATCCTCGCCGGCCTGACCGCGCCGCAGCGCTGGCCGCTGGAGCGCGTCTACGCCATGTTCCCGCGGCTGAAGGAGCGCCGCGGCAGCCGCGGCACCGACCTGTCCGGCGGCGAGCAGCAGATGCTGGCGATCGCCCGCGCGCTCATTCGCGAGCCGAAGATCCTGCTGCTCGACGAGCCGTTCGAAGGGCTGGCGCCGATCATCGTGCGCGATCTGCTCGCCACCTGCCGCACGCTCGCCGAAGCCGGCCAGACCATCCTGATCGTCGAGCAGAACATTTCGGCGGCGTTGACGCTCGCCGACCGCGTCTATGTCATCAACAACGGCCACATCGTCCAGGAGCTGGGCGCACAAGCCGTGCGCGACCAGCCCGGGGTGCTGCACCGCCATCTCGGCGTTTAGGCGCGCAGGCTCGATGCCGAAAGGCAGCGGCGTCGCGCGGCCACGTTGGCGATCGGCCGGCGCCAACGCCGCCAGAACCGCCGCTGTTTACGGACAGCGCGGAGATTGCCGCCGACACTATGGCGCGAGCCGCGCTTAGCTCTTGACGGCGCAGTCGCGCAAGATTTCCGGCTTGAACGCGAGGCCGTGGCCCGGCCGCTCCGGCGCGGTGATCGTGCCGTTCACCACCGGCACCGGATCGACAAAGATATCGTCGGCGAGCCCCATGTCCTCGATCCAAATGCCGTTCGGGATCGAGGCCAGGAGCTGCACGTTCAATTCCGGGAACAGATGCGGCGCGATCATCATGCCCCAGGTGTCGGCCACGGCCGCGATCTTGCGCAGCTCGGTCATGCCGCCGCGCATCGGATCGGGTTGCAGGATCGGCAGCCGCGGATTTTCGAAGAACGGCTTGAGGTCGAACCGCGTGAAGTGGGTCTCGCCGCCGACGATGCGCAGGTCGAGCGCCTCGGCGATGCGCAGGTAGCCGGCGAAATCGTCCGGCACCACCGGCTCCTCCAGCCAGTACACATTATAGTCCTGGAATTTGCGTCCCATCTGGATGGCGACGTCGGCGCTCCAGCCCATATTGACGTCGATCATGATGTCGATGTCCGGGCCGACCGCCTCGCGCATGCGCTTGACGTTGCCGAGATCGGTGGCGAGGCTGCCGACATGGGCGACCTGCATCTTGATCGCCTTGTAGCCGCGCTCCTTGTAGTGCAGCGCCTTGGCGATCATGCCGTCGCCGCCGGAGCCGCGGAAACAGCCCGAGCCATAGGCCGGTAGCTGCGAACGATAATGGCCCCACAACCGGTGCAACGGCAGCTTGGCCTCCTTGCCGAGCGCGTCCCACAGCGCGATGTCGAGCGCCGACATCGCCATGGTGGCGATGCCGCCGCGGCCGAAGGTGACGGTGGTCTTCCACAAATCCTGCCAGATCGTTTCGACGGCGCTGGCATCCTTGCCGATGACGCGCGGGATGATCACTTCGTCGAGGCAGGCGACGATGGATCGGATACCCGGCCGGAATAGAAACAGATAGCCCATGCCGGCGATGCCGCCTTTTGTCTCGACATCGACCACCAGGAAATTGCGGGCGTCGCCGAAGGCGTGGCCCTTGAGCCACGGCGTCTGCGGCCACGGCATGCGCAGCATGGTGGTGCGGACGGCTGTGATGGTCATGTCGCTCATGGGATCGCGTTTCCTCCGTTTGCCTGGATGCTGCGGAAATCGCCGCCCGTCGTCAACGGGCGAAGCCGGTATAAAGCCGTTGCATCGATCGCAGGAGCCGCCATGTCGTGAGCGGCGAATAGGGAGGAAAGTTCGTTCCAGCGACTCTTGTCAGCCGCGGAAGATCGGGCGACAAGGGAATACCTGCCGGAGCAGTCCGTGGCCGCGACGTCGATCAACATTTCCAATTACAGCGACGCGCTGGTGGTGCTCGGCACCGCGGGCGTGGTGGTGCCGCTGGTGCGACGCTCCGGCTTGAGCCCGGTGCTCGGTTATCTTGGCGCCGGCGCGCTATTGGGGCCGCTCGGGCTCGGCAGCTTCCACACGCAACTTCCGGGACTGTTCTGGTTCACCGTCAGCGACGCCCAAAACGTCGAAGGCATCGCCGAGCTCGGTGTCGTCTTTCTCTTGTTCCTGATCGGGCTCGAGCTCTCGTTCCAGCGCTTGCTGGCGATGCGCCGCCTGGTGTTCGGCCTCGGCGGGCTGCAGGTGCTGGTCACCGGCACGCTGCTTGCCGCCATCGCCATCGAGGCCGGCCAGACGCCGACCAATGCCGTCATCCTCGGCGCCAGCTTGTCGTTGTCCTCGACCGCGATCGTGCTGGAGCTGCTGTCGAACCAGGAACGTCTCAACATCACCGTCGGCCGCGCCAGCTTTTCGGTGCTGCTGGCGCAGGACCTGGCGGTCATTCCGATCCTGATGTTCATCTCGATCGTGGCCGCGGGCACCGGCACCTCGGTTCTCAAGAGTCTCGGCACGGCGCTGCTGCAGGCGGCGGTCGCCGTCGCCGCCATCGCTCTGTTCGGCCGCCTGCTGCGGCCGCTGTTCCGTCTGGTGACAAGCACGCGTTCCACGGAGCTGTTCATCGCCGCGGTGCTGTTCGTGATCATCGCCGCCAGCATGATCGCCTACGAAGCCGGCTTGTCCATGGCGCTCGGCGCCTTCGTGGCCGGTCTGCTCCTTGCCGAGACCGAATATCGCAAGGCCATCGAAGCGATCGTCGAGCCTTTCAAGGGATTGCTGCTCGGCATCTTCTTCTTCACCGTCGGCATGGAGATCGATTTTCGCGAGATCCTGCGCGAGCCGGTTTTGCTCGCCGGCGGCGTTGCCGGCCTGATCGCCGTCAAATCGCTGCTGCTGATCGGCCTCGCCAGATTATTCCGCCTGTCGTCGCCGGTCGCGGTCGAAATGGGGCTGTTGCTCGGTCCGGGCGGCGAGTTCGCCTTCGTCGGCATCAGCATGGCGACGGGCTTGAGCCTGCTCGGTGCCGAGCTTGCAAGCTTCGCGCTCGCCGTCACCTCAGTGACCATGGCGCTGACACCGGCGCTGTCGTTTATCGGCCGGCGCCTCGCAGCGCGGCTGCGGGCGGCCGGCCCGGTCGCCAGCGAGCTCACCGTGGCGCCGCTGCTCGAGCAGCAGCGCCACGCCATCGTCGTCGGCTACGGCCGGGTCGGCAAAGTCGTGTGTGCTCTTTTGAAAGAGCACAACATCCCTTACATCGCCGCCGATTCCGACGGCGCCATCGTCACCCACGACCGCCGCGACGGCCATGACGTCTATTACGGCGATGCCAGCGATCCGAACTTTCTCGAAGTCTGCGGCCTGTCGCGCGCCGTCGGCGTCATCGTCACCATCCACACCCACGACCTGATCGACGACATCGTCGAGCACGTTCGCGCGCTGCGCCCCGATATCCTGATCGTGGCGCGTGCCCGCGACGCCGAGCATGCGCGTCATCTTTATAGTCTCGGCGCGACCGACGCGGTGCCCGAGACCGTCGAGGCGAGCCTGCAGCTCTCCGAAGCCGCGTTGGTCGGATTGGGCGTGCCGGCCGGTCCGGTGATCGCCTCGATCCACGAGAAACGCGACGAGATCCGCCATACCTTGCAGGACGCGGCGCGGCAGGCCGGACGCGACACCATTCGCTCGGTGCGGCAAAAAACCCGCCGGCCGCGGCGCAAGCGCGCCGGATGACCTCAGCGCCGCGCGGCGCGGCGCTGGTCGAGGTCGAGCACCTGCGGCGGAATTGCCGGCGCGCGCCGCACCGCGGTCAGCGTGTGCAGGAAATCGCCGAACCAGTTGCGCACCGAGGCGCGGCTGAGCTTGACCACCATGCGCTGCCAGCGCTCGCGCCGCTCCTCGAGGCTCATGGCGAGAGCACGCGCGATCTCACCCGCCATCTCGTCGGTGTTGTGCGGATTGACGAGCAGCGCGGCGTCGAGCTCCTTGGCGGCGCCGGCAAACGACGACAGCACCAGCACGCCGGGATCGAGCGGGTTCTGCGCCGCGACATATTCCTTGGCGACGAGGTTCATGCCGTCATGCAGCGGCGTCACCAGCCCGACCTGGGCGGTGCGATAGAAACCGGCCAGCGTAAGCTGCGAGAAGCCTTTGTTGAGATAGCGGATCGGCGTCCAATCCACCTCGCCGTGGCGGCCGTTGACTTCCGTCACCAGCGCCGCAAGCTCGGCCTTGAGCTCGCGATAGGCGTGGATATTGCCGCGCGAGGGCACCGCGACTTGCAGCAGCGCGACCTTGCGTTTGAGCGCCGGTTGCAGGTCCAGCAACCGGTCGAAGGCGCGCACGCGGTTGAGCAGGCCTTTCGAGTAATCCAACCGGTCGACGCCGAGCACGAGCTTTTCGCCTTGCAGGCTGGCGCGCAGCCGCGCCACGTCGGGCCGCGTCATCGCTTTGGTCGCGCGCGCGGCGAACTCGTCGACATCGATGCCGATCGGGAAGGTGGCAAGCTGGGTCCAGCCCCACTCGGTCGCGATGCTGCCGTCCACCGGCATGAGCCCGAGCTCGGCCTGCAGATAATCCTCGAAATGCTGGCGGTCTTCGACGGTCTGGAATCCGATCAGGTCGTAGGCCAGCATCTCGCGAACGAAGTCGGCATGATGGGGCACCGCCGCCATGGTGCGGCGGTCGGCCCATGGCGTGTGCAGGAAGAATCCGATCGGCCGGTCGACGCCGAGCCGGCGCAGTTCCGCGCCCAGCGTGAGGAAGTGATAATCCTGCACCCAGAATGCGGCGTCGGGCTTGTCGAAGCGCAGCAGCGCCCGCGCCATGAAGGCGTTGACCTCGCGATAGGACGAGTAGTCGTCGGCCGTGACCCGGATCAGATCGGCTCGCGAGTGCAGCGCTGGCCACAGCGCCGAATTGGCGAAACCTTCGTAAAAGCCGAGATAGTGCTGCGCTGGGATATCGACGGTCGCCAGCGCGCCCGCGCCCAGCGCCTCGATCTTGGCGAAGGCGTGCTTGCTCTGCGCCGCGTCGGCGGCATGGCCGCTGGAACCGACCCAGACGGCGCCCGATTCCCTCACCATGGGAAGCAATGCCGCAGCCAGCCCGCCCGCGACCGGCTCATCGGGCTTAGCCTGGGCCACGCGGTTAGAAATGACGACGACGCTCACGACGCACACCCCTTCGTTCAGCCGCTGTTCAGCTTTGGGACAACAACCGGGCCGAGCGCGCTTTGTTCCATGAGCGCTGCATCGCAGCGAAAAGCCGCTGATTCCCAAAACGAAATTGAATGCCGCAATTTGGTGGAACTTTCGTTGCTTCGAAATACGGAACCTGCCGGCACGATGGTGCGACGCGGTCGCGGTTCCAACGCCGGAACTTTCTCCGCCGTCGCCGCATTACCCGCCATGAGGCTCGACCGCCCGTCGTGCATGCTCGCCGGCCGATGCCGATCGCCTATACGCCGCGGACAACAATAATGCGCGCTCTCACCGTCGCGCCCGGAACTGCCAATTCAGCGCAAGTCGACGATGTCCCCGAGCCGCCACGCTCCGACGGCGCCGTGCTGGTGCGCGCCTTGGCGCTCGGCGTCTGCGGCACCGACCGCGAGATCGTATCCGGCGCCTATGGCTGGGCGCCGCCGGGCGAGCGGCGGCTCGTCATCGGCCACGAATCCTTCGGCGAGGTGCAGGAGGCACCGGCCGGATGCGGCGTCAAAGCCGGCGATCGCGTCGTCGGCTTCGTGCGGCGGCCCGACCCGGTGCCGTGCCCGGCCTGTGCCGCCGGCGAATGGGACATGTGCCGCAACGGCCGTTACACCGAGCGCGGCATCAAGGAGCGCAACGGTTACGGCGCCGAATTCTTCCGTGTCGAGCCGGAGTTTCTGGTCAAGGTCGACCGCGCGCTCGGCGACGCCGGCGTGCTGGTCGAGCCGACCAGCGTCGTCGCCAAGGCCTGGGATCACACCGAACGCATCGGCAAGCGCTCGCGCTCGTGGCGGCCGCAGACGCTGCTTGTCACCGGCGCCGGACCGATCGGCCTGCTCGCCGCGCTGCTCGGCGCGCAGCGCGGCCTCGACGTTCACGTGCTCGACCATCACGACAGCCTGGAGAAGCGGCGGCTGGTGCAGGCGCTGGGCGGCACGTTCTATCTCGGCGCCATTACCGGCATCGAGTCGCTCGAGCCCGATATCGTGATGGAGTGCACCGGCGCGCCGAGCGTGGTGCGCGGCGTGCTCGGCCGCACCGCCTCCAGCGGCATCGTCTGCCTGGTCGGCGTGTCGTCGCCCGGACATGCGCTCGACGTCGACGTCGGCGGCTTCAATCGCGCCATGGTGCTCGACAACGGCACCGTGTTCGGCAGCGTCAATGCCAATCGCCAGCATTACGAAGATGCCGTTGCCGCGCTGCGGCGTGCCGACTGCGCCTGGCTCTCGAGCTTGATCACGCGACGGGTGCCGGTTGCGCAGTGGACGCAAGCGCTCGAAGCCGAGCCCGACGACACCAAGGTCGTCGTGGATTTTTCCTAGCGCCATGTCCGGCCCGATCGAAGATTATGCCCTGATTGGCGACTGCAAGAGCGCGGCGCTGGTCGGCCGCGACGGCTCGATCGACTGGCTGTGCTGGCCGCGCTTCGATTCGGAAGCCTGTTTCGCGGCGCTGCTCGGCAGCCGCGATCACGGCCGCTGGCTGGTGGCGCCGTGCGCCGAGGCGAAGGTCGAGCGCCGCTATCGGCCGGATACGCTCATTCTCGAGACTAATTTCGAGACCGCGGACGGTGCGGCGACGCTGGTCGACTTCATGCCGTTCCGCAGCGACCATTCGGAAATCGTGCGCCTTGTCGTCGGCACGCGCGGCAAGGTGAAGATGCACACCGAGCTGATCCTGCGCTTCGGCTATGGCGCCGTGGTGCCGTGGGTGACGCGGCTGGAGAACGGCGCGTTGCGCGCCATCGCCGGCCCCGACATGGCGGTGCTGCGCACGCCGGTGCGTGTCCGCGGCAAGGACATGACCACGGTCGGCGAGTTCACCGTCAGCCAGGGCGACACCATTCCGTTCGTGCTCACCTACGCGCGCTCGCACAAGGTTCCGCCACCTTCGCTCGACCCGACGGCGGCGCTCGAGGCCACCGAAAAATTCTGGAAGGAATGGTCGGCCAAATCGCGGCCGGCCGGCGAGTGGACGGACGCGGTGCGCCGCTCCATGATCACGCTCAAGGCGCTCACCTATGAGCCCACCGGCGGCATCGTCGCGGCGCCGACCATGTCGCTGCCGGAGCGGATCGGTGGCAAGCGCAATTGGGATTACCGCTACTGCTGGCTACGCGATGCCACGCTGACGCTGCTTGGCGCCATGCACGCCGGCTACTACGAGGAGGCGCAGGCGTGGCGCGAATGGCTGTTGCGCGCGGTGGCCGGCAGCCCCGATCAACTGCAGATCATGTATGGCATCGGCGGCGAGCGGCGGCTCAATGAATGGATCGCCGACTGGCTGCCGGGTTACGAGAACTCGGCGCCGGTGCGCATCGGCAACGCCGCCCACACCCAGCTTCAGCTCGACGTGTTCGGCGAGACCATGGACGTGCATTACCAGGCGCGCCGCGTCGGCCTTTCCACCCATCAATCGGGCTGGGACCTGCAACTGAAATTTCTCGAGCACCTCAAGGATATCTGGAGCAAGCCCGACCACGGCATCTGGGAAATGCGCGGCCAGGCGCGGCATTTCGTCTATTCCAAGGTCATGGCCTGGGTGGCGTTCGATCGCGGCATCAAGAGCGTCGAGACGTTCGGGCTCGATGGACCGGTCGACGACTGGGTGAAGCTGCGGGATGAGATTTTCAAGGACGTCTGCAAGCGCGGCTTCAACGACAAGCTCGGGACCTTCGTGCAGGCCTACGGCTCCGATCAGCTCGATGCCAGTCTGCTGCTGCTGCCGTGCGTCGGTTTCCTGCCGGTCGGCGACCGGCGCATCGGCAACACCATCGCAGCGATCGAACGCCGCCTCGTCCGCGATTGTTTCGTCTCCCGCTATAGCACCGAGCAGGTCGACGATGCCTTGCCGCCGGGCGAGGGCGCCTTCCTCGCCTGCAGCTTCTGGCTGGTCGACGTCTATATCCTGCAGGATAGATTCGATGACGCCGAGACCTTATTCCGCCGTCTCGTCGGCTTGCGCAACGACGTCGGCTTGCTCAGCGAACAGTACGATCCGGGCGCCAGGCGCCTGGTCGGCAACTTTCCGCAGGCGTTTTCCCATCTCGCCCTGGTCAACAGCGCATACAATCTGACGCGGATCACCAAGCCGGTGCAGCAGCGGGCGCTGCAGGACCAGGTGACGACGGCGGCCGGCTGATGTCGCGTCGCCGCGTCAGGGTCGTCGGCGGATCGAGCGCTACGCGATCGCCGCGTCGCCGGCCTGCTTCTTCCGCAGCGCGGCGCGCCCGGGGACGGGCTTTTTCGGGATCATGCTTTAAAAATCCAGCCAGCCCTGGCCGGAGGCGTAGCGCACCAGTTCGGCGCGGGTCTTGAGCCCGAGCTTTTCCAGGCCGCGCGCCTTGTAGGTCTCGATCGATTTGACGCCGACATCGAGCCGCGAGGCGATTTCCTTGTTGGTGAAACCGAGTGCCGCCATTTTCAGAACGTCGGCTTCGCGGTCGGTCAGGGCCGGCGAGACACCTTTGCGTGCCGCGAGCCGCCTGCTGACCTGCTTGGTCTCGAACACGCGCCCGACGATCGCCGGATCGATGTAGAGCCCGCCGACCATGACGGCGCGGATGGCCTGGACCAGATTTTCCACCGCCGAGCGCTTGAGCACATAGCCGCGCACGCCGGCCTCGAGCGCTTGGTTCAGATAAGCGCGGTCCTCGTGCAGGGTCAGCACCAAAAGCTTCAGCGTCGGCATGTCGGCGGTCAGGCGGCGGCTCAGCACAATGCCGTTGAGCTCCGGCATCGAAATGTCGAGCACGGCGACGTCCGGCCTTTGTTCGCGAATGGTCTTCAACGCCGCAAGGCCGCTGGCGGCCTCGCCGACCAGCTCGAAATCGCTTTCGGCGCGGATCAGGTTGCGCAGGCCATCGAGCACGATGGGGTGGTCGTCAGCCAGAACGATGCGGATCTTCTCGGTCACGCCGCGGTCCTCGTCGGGCGGGGTCCACGCACGCCAAATCCGCTCACGCCGAATCCGCTCACGCTGCAGTCCTTTGGCCATCAAGCGCGATGCGCGCGAAAATCGTGGTGCCGGCGTCGACCGCCGATTCGATTTCAAGCGTTCCGCCGATGAGTGTCAACCGCTCGCGCATGCCGGCGAGCCCCAGCCCGCGATAAGTTCCCGGCTTGGCGTTCATCGCAACGGCGTCGAAACCGCAGCCGTTGTCCTCGATGATCACCTGCAGCGTGGCGCCGACGCGGCCGATGACGACGGAGACGTCGGACGGATGCCCGGCGTGCTTGACGATGTTGGTCAGACCCTCCTGGACGACGCGATAGACCGCGGTGCCGATCTCGTTCGGCACGGCGTCGAGATCGGCATCGTCGCAGTGAAAGTCGACCGCGGTGCTGCAGCGCTCGCCCCATTCGGCGATATAGCTCGCCAGCGCCTTGCGCAAGCCGAGCTCGTCGATCGACGGCGGCCGCAGCTCCCAGGCGATGCGGTGCAGCGTCTTGCCGAGCTCCTCCATCTTCTTGCGCACGAGATGCAGGCGCTCGCGCGCCGCGCCCTGGATCAGCGCATCGATCTCGTTGAGCTCGAGGATGGCGGCGATCAGGCCCTGGCCGGCCTCGTCATGCAGTTCGTAGGACAGGCGCAGCCGCTCCTTCTCCTCGGCGATCGACAAATGCCGGCGCAGGCCGACGACCAGATGCGACTGCGTTTCGCTTTCTTGCTGCAAGCGCCAATTCGCCAGCGACAGGTCGCTCAGCAGCCGGTCGCGCTCTTTCAGCAGGGCCGCGATCGGCAGGCACCATAGCGAGGTGAAGCCCAGCACCATCTGCAATGCCAGCACCCGGTCCGAGATATCGGCGCGAAAAATGATCGGCTGGCCGATGTTGAAGACCACGAAGACGCTGGTGATGACGGAGATCATCAAATGCGACGCCGTCGCTCCGATCACGCCAAAGCGCAGCGTCGAAAACAGGATGATCGGCACGATCAGAAAGACGAAGAAGCGAAAATATCCGGCGCAAATCGCGGTGGCGACGACAAGAGCGAAGATCGTCGCGATCTCCTGGACGCGCCGCCGCATCTGCAGCGCCTGCCAGTCCGGCGACGTCACGCTGATCAGAAACGGCGTCACGACCATGACCCCCAGGGCATGCGCCGGGTAGGAATGCAGCCATACTGCGCGCCACGGAACGTGATGGGTCGATCCGATGGCCATGGCGGTGAAGGCATCGGCGCCGAGCGGCGCGATCACCCCGGCCAGCACGATGAATTTCAGCGCATTCTTGAAAGTCATCAGGTTGGCGGCGCTGATGCGAAATACCAAGAGCAAAGCCCAGGTCACGCCAACTTCGCCGATATTGATCGCGGCGAGGAGTGCCGCCGTCTTCAAGCCGTTGCCCGCAGTGGCATTGGCGAGCACCATGGCGCCGGCGCTGCCAACGACGATCGAGCCATAGTTGCGCAGGTTGGGTATGTGCCGGAGCAGGGCTGCCAGCACGATGGCATTGGCCGGCCACAGCGTCAGCACGAAGTTCGAGTGGTGGGAGAACTGGATCGCCGCCACCATGACCGCGAACAGCGTGGCCGGCAGCAGAAG
>JASHQO010000182.1 GCA_030039105.1 Xanthobacteraceae bacterium | reverse complement strand
ATCGGCGGGTTCTTCAAGATTGCGCGCGCGACGGCAAGGCGCTGGCGTTCGCCGCCGGAGAGCAGGCGGCCGCGCTCGCCGATGCGGGCTTCGAGCCCTTCGGGATTGCGGTCGATGAATTCGAGCGCCTGGGCGCGCGCCGCGGCGGCGCGCATTTCCGCTTCCGTGGCGTCGGGCTTGCCGACGCGCAAATTCTCGGCGATCGAGCGGTTGAACAGCAGCGTCTCCTGGAACACGACGCCGATATTGCGGCGCAGCCCGATCAGCTTGAGGTCGCGAATATCGGTGCCGTCGATCGAAACTGCCCCGGTCTGCGGATCGAAGGCGCGATAGAGCAGCGCCAGCGCCGTCGACTTGCCGCTGCCGGTCGGCCCGACCAGCGCCACCGTGTCGCCGGGCAGCGCCTTGAAGGTCAGATCGCTGACGGCGGGCCGGTTGTCGGCATAGGAGAACGACACGTCCTCGAACTCGACATGGCCGCGCAGCCGGCCGACGTCGACCGCGCCGGGCCGGTCGGCGACGGTGGGCACGGTGTCGAGCACGGTGAAGAAGTCGGCAAGCTTTGGCGCGTCGAGGAACAGCCGATTGGCGAAGCTGACCGCCTGTTCGAGCCGGCTGATGAGCAGCGCGGCGATGCTCATGAAGCTGACGATCTGGCCGACCGAGGCGAGGCCGACGAGCTTCAGGTAGGTTCCGACCAAGAGGATGACGAGCAGCGTCAGCGTGGTGCCGGCGCGGGTGAGCACGTTGGCGACGGCCCACCACGACAGCACCGGCATCTGCGCGCGAAGCAGCGCATTGACCATGCCGCGCAGCAGCGACACTTCGAGCTCGACCCGGGCAAAGCTCTGCACCAGCGCCACATTGCCGAGCGCGTCCGCCGCCGTCTCGGCGAGGTCGGAATAATGCTGCTCGACCGCGCGCTGCATCGAGAAGGCGCGGCGCATCACCACGACGGTCAGCGCCGTGAAGCCGACGCACAGCGCCAAAAGCGGCAGCGCCAGCCGCCAGTTCAGGATCAGCGTCGCCGGCAGCAGAAGCGTGATGAAGACGAAGGCAGCGAAGTGCTCGCGAAAGAACGACACCCACAGCCACCACAAGGTGTCGGTGCCGGACAGCATCACCTTCATCTGCCGGCCGGAATGCTCGCCGGAATGATAGGTCAGCGGTAGCTGCAGCACGTGGGCGAAATAGTCGGCCAGCACCAGGTTGCGGCGCTGGTGCGCCAGCCGGTCGGCAAACCACGCTACCACGGTGCCGGCGACGATGATGAACAGGCCGAAGGCGACCCAGGCGCCGATCAGCGGCGCGAGCATCCGCGCCGCCGCGCCAAGGCCCGGCGGCAGCGGGGCCGACAGCGCATCGACGATGCGGCCGAACAGCACCGGCTCGACGAATTGCGCCACGGCGAGCCCGATATTGGCCAGCGCCAGCGCCACGGCGAGCCGGGCTTCGGCGCCAAGGAGGCCGAGGACACGCAGATAGATGCGAAGGAACGACATACCGACCTTGGCAGATCCCGGTGGGTCCTTGAGTGCCGCGTCGCCACACTTTAGCGCCGCCGTACGCAAATGATGACCGGCAAGCCGGAACCGCGGCTGCCGTCAGGGTTTTTCCGGTCGCAAGACGCTGAAAAAAGTGGGAATATCGCCCCGCGGAACGCCTGTGCCTTTTGGCACGGTTCGCAGCCGGGGGCGGCTTTAGGGTGCCAAGCGCCGGAGAGCGCATGACAAATATCCCGACCGATCTGCTGCGCACGTTCGTGCTCGTCGTCGAGCTGCGCAGCTTCACCCGCGCCGCCAAAGCCCAGAGCATGACGCAGCCTGCGGTCAGCGCCCAGATCAGGCGCCTGCAGGGGCTGCTCGGCGTCGAGCTGTTCGACAAGAGCGCGCCCGGCGTCAGCCTGACGCCGATGGGCGAGCAGGTCATCGATTCGGCCCGGCGGCTGCTGTCGGTGAACGATCACATCGTGCAACTGGCCAGCCCCAATGCCACGGCACAGTTGGTGCGCATCGGCGTGCGCAAGGACTGCATGGGCGACGAGTTGTCCGCCATGCTGGCGGCGGCCCGCGCCTGCTGGCCGAACCTGCGCTTCGCGGTCCAGGGCGCGGGCCAGCGGCGGCTGTTGCGCTATCTCGAGCAGGACGAGGTCGACATCGTCGTGGCGCTGGTGCCGGACGAGCCGGAAGACAGCGTCGCCCGCCATTATTGGAGCGAACAGCTCGTCTGGGTGCGCGGCAAGACCACGGAGCTCGACGTCAACGCGCCGATTCCGCTGATCGGCTACAAGGACCGCTGCATGTGCAGCCGTATCGCCGTGACGACCTTGGCCCGCGCCGATCTCGCCAGCGAGCTCGTATTCCGCGCCACCAATGCCGAAGCGCTGCGCAGCGCCGTCAGCGCCGGCCTCGGTGTCATGCTGGCGCCGCGAAGCCGTATTCCGGCCGGGCTCGAAGCTTGGGACGACGGGCCGCTGCCCATGCCGCCCATGGTCTATGGCGGCGTGTTCATTCGCGACAATGCGAACGACACGCTGGAGCAGCTCGCCGACCGGTTCGCCGAGGCGCTGCGCCCGGACGCGGCGGCCACACCGCGCGCGCCGCAGCGCGCCTCCGCGGCGCAAGACGCTCGCCGCTCCGCCTGACTCGATCTCAATCGCGTTGCTTTCGCGATATCATGCGCGCGATTCCGGTGGGCGCGCCACATTGACGGTGTGGCACCCGCCGAACGAGCGTGCGATGACGGCGCAATGATCATGGCTGCTCCTGAGCTGCCGGAGTTTCAGGCGCCGTTTGCGCCACCCGACGAACGGCTGGCGGCCGGCCTGCTGGCCGACGCCGCCCGCGATGCTGTCGCTGAAAGCCGGATCGACGCGCGCGCCACTAGGCTCGTGCAGGCCATTCGCGCCAAGGCCGGCGGATTGGGCGGCGTCGAGGAATTTCTCCACGCCTATTCGCTCTCCACCAAGGAGGGTCTGGCGCTGATGGTGCTGGCCGAGGCGCTGCTGCGGGTGCCCGATGCCGCCACCGCCGACCGCCTGATCGAGGACAAGCTTGCTGCCGGCCGTTGGCTTGACGGCGACGTGAAATCGACCGCGCTCCTGGTTTCGGCCTCGGCCTGGACGCTCGGCATCGCCGCCCGCGT
>JASHQO010000181.1 GCA_030039105.1 Xanthobacteraceae bacterium | reverse complement strand
TCAGCAAGGCGATCAGGTGGTGCTGACCAACGGCGTCAAGGCCGGCGATCGCGTCGTAGTCAGAGGCGGAGTGCTGCTCGGTGATTGATGGGCTGGTCGGCTTCGCGCTGCGCAAGCGCCTGGTGGTGGCGATGATCTGCATCTTCGGCGCCATCTACGGCTATTACTCGTGGACCCAGCTCGCCGTCGAAGCCTATCCCGACGTCGCCGATACCGAATCCCAGGTCGTGACCACCGCGCCCGGGCTTGCTGCCGAGGAGGTCGAGCAGCAGGTCACGATTCCGCTCGAACGCGAACTCAATGGCACGCCGGGCATGATCATGATGCGCTCGCGCTCGACTTTCGGGCTGTCGCTGATCACGCTGCAGTTTCGCGACGGCGTCGAGGACTACTGGTCGCGCCAGCGCATCCTGGAGCGAATTCAGAACGCGACGCTGCCGCCGAACCTGTCGCCCGGCCTCGATCCGCTGTCGTCGCCGACCGGGCAGATCCTGTATTACATCCTGCAATCCGATACCAAGAACCTGCGCGAATTGTCGGAGATCCAGCGTTGGACCGTGATCCCGACCCTGAAGCAGGTGCCCGGCGTTGCCGACGTGTCGAATTTCGGCGGCCTGACGACCCAGTACGAGCTGGAGCTCGATCCGCAGCAATTGATGCGCTTCAACATCTCGCTGAGCGACGTCACCGACGCCATCAGCAACAACAACGCCAATGCCGGCGGCAGCGTGCTCAACCGCGGCGAACTCGGCTATGTGGTGCGCGGCATCGGCCTGGTGCAGACCCTCGACGATCTCGGCAATATCGTCGTCACGGAGCACAATGGCACGCCGATCCTGGTGCGCGACCTCGGCAAGCTGAAACTGTCCAACCAGGAACGCCACGGCGTCGTCGGCCAGGATGACAAGAACGACGTGGTCGAGGGCACCGTGCTGCTCCTGCGCCACGAAAATCCATCGCAGGTTCTGCAAGGCGTGCACGCCAAGATCGCCGAGCTCAACGCGCGCCTGAAGGCGGACGACGTGCAGATCGTGCCTTATCTCGACCGCACCGACCTCGTCGATTCCACGATCGACAAGGTCGGCCACACCGTGTTTGCCGGCATTGGCTTGGTGCTGATCGTGCTCATTCTCTTCCTCGGCAGCCCGCGCAGCGCCTTGATCGTCGGCGTCACCGTGCCGTTCGCCATGGTGGTGGCGTTCATCCTGATGTATCACGCCGGCATCTCGGCGAACCTGTTGTCGCTCGGCGCCATCGACTTCGGCATCATCGTCGACGGCGCCATCGTCATGACCGAAGCGATCTTGAGGCGGCGCGAGGCGACGCCGAACGCGCCGCTGACCGAAGCGGAGGTCGGCGAGGCCGCACGGCAGGTGGCGCGGCCGATCTTTTTCTCGACCGCGATCATCATCACCACCTATCTGCCGCTGTTCGCGTTCCAGCACGTCGAGGCCAAGCTGTTTTATCCGATGGTCTATGCGGTCGGCTTCGCCCAGTTCGGCGCGCTGGCGTTTGCGCTATTGGTGGTGCCGGGCTTGGCCTATGCGGCGTTTCGCCGGCCACGGCGCATCTTCCGCAACGCGGCGCTGTCCTGGATCGAACGGAACTATCGCGACACGTTGGCGGGCTCGCTGCGCCATCCGAGGATTGCATATCTTATCGCGGTCGGCGCCGCCGCGGCCGTGATCGGGCTCGGCTTGACGGTGTGGCGCGAATTCTTGCCCGATCTCGACGAGGGCGCGATCTGGCTGCACGCCGAAATGCCGCCGGGAATCTCGCTGCAGAAGGCGACCGACATGGTCGCTGAGTTGCGCCGCGCGCTGGATTCGTTTTCGGAGGTATCGTCGGTGGTCAGCCATATCGGCCGCAACGATGACGGCACCGATCCGTGGACGCCGTCGCACATGGAAGCCGCGGTGACGCTGACGCCCTACGGCACCTGGCCGGCCGGCGAGACCAAGCAGGACCTGGTGGCGCGGATGTCGGAGAAGCTCGATCAGTTGCCGGGTTTCGAGATCGCCTTCAGCCAGCCGATCATGGACAGCGTGCTCGACTATGTGTTCGACCCGCACAGCGCGCTCGCCGTAAAAGTGTTCGGCGACGACTTCAACGAGCTGCGGCGCATCGGTGATGCCGCGATCGACGTGCTGAACGGCATTCCGGGCGTCACTGACGCGGCGATCGATCAATATACGCCGCTGCCGCAGGTCTTCATCCGGATCGACCGCGCCGCGACCGCGCGCTACGGCATCAACGTTGCCGACGTCGCCAACCTGATCTCGACCGGCATCGGCGGCGCCGCCGTCAGCCAGCTTTTCATCGGCGACCGCCATTACGACATCACCGTCCGCTTCCCGGCCGCGCAACGCAACAATCCCGAGGCGATCAAAAATCTGGTGCTCACGTCGAGCGACGGTGCGCTGATTCCGCTGTCGCAGGTGGCTGAGGTCAAGCTGCAGACCGGCGAAAGCATGATCAATCGCGAGATGAATCATCGCTATCTGCTGGTGAAGCTCAACTATCACGACCGCGATCCGCTGTCCGTGGTCAACGAAGTGTCAAAGGCGATCGAGCAGAAAGTCGCCTACGACCACAGCAAATATCACATCGAATGGGGCGGCCAGCTCGAGGGCCAGGAGCGCGCCGAGGCGCGGTTCAAGCTCATCATTGGCCTCGCTTTGGCGGTGATGATGGTGCTGCTCTACGCCGAGTTCGGCGCGCTGCGCCAGGTGCTGCTGATCGTCGGCGTCGTGCCGCTCGCCACGCTCGGCGGGCTGATCGCGCTGCACGCCACCGGCACCACGCTCAACGTCGCCTCGGGCGTCGGCTTCATCGCGCTGTTCGGTGTCGCAGTGATGAACGGCGTCATCATGGTGGCCAATCTCAACCGGATGCGCGAGCAGGGCATGCCGCTGTTCGAGGCGGTATTGGCCGGCGCCGGCGAGCGGCTGCGGCCGGTGCTGATGACCGCATCGGTGGCGACCGTCGGCATGTTGCCGGCGGCGTTCGCGACCGGCGTCGGCAGCGACGTGCAGCGAAATCTTGCGACCGTGGTTGCGGGCGGTCTCATTCCGGCTACGCTGCTGACGCTGTTCGTCATCCCGACCTTCTATTTCGCGATCGAGCAGTGGGCGGCGCGGCGGCAGCCGTTGGCGGAACCGGCGGTGGGTGCGGCCGAATAGGCGAGGCGTGGGTGCGATGGGCGAGGGGGCCCGGAGCGTTGGTTTTGCGGTTCTGGCCGTGTGGCTTGCGGGCTGCGCGGTCGGCCCCGATTTCGCGCCGCCGCCGGCACCCGATGTCAATGGCTATACGCCCGAGCCGCTCGGCACCACCGCGGGCGGGGCGACGACGCCGGGCGGCGGCGCGCAGCACTTCGTCCACGACCTCGATCTGCCGGGCCAGTGGTGGACGCTGTTCCACTCCAAGGCGCTCAACAGCCTGATCGACAAGGCGCTCGCCGCCAACCCCGACCTGCAGGCGGCGCAGGCGGCGCTCGTCGTGGCGCGGGAGAATGTCTACGTCCAGGTCGGCGCGCTGATGCCCGCGGTCGACGCCAATTTCACCGGCAGCCGGCAAAAATTCGAGATCGGCCAGCCGTCCGACGTCGGCGCCGGCTCGCCGATCTACAATCTGTTCACCGGACAGCTCAACATCTCCTATGCGCCGGACGTGTTCGGCGGCACCCGGCGCGCCATCGAGTCGCTTCAGGCGCAGCAGGATTCGCAGCGCTTTGCGCTGGAGGCGACGTACTTGACCCTGATCTCCAATCTCGCCGGCGCCGCGGTGCAGGAGGCGT
>JASHQO010000013.1 GCA_030039105.1 Xanthobacteraceae bacterium | reverse complement strand
GGCCGTCTCGACAACGGCCTCGGCTTCTATCGCTTTGCCTATAACGGCGACGACAAGCCTTACGTCGGCGTCATGGCCCAGGAGGTGCAGGCGGTCCGGCCCGACGCCGTGACTCGCGGCCGCGACGGTTACCTGCGGGTCTATTACGACAAGCTCGGCCTGACGTTCGAGAGCTACGACGCCTGGATCGCATCCGGCGCCCGGCTGCCGCTCGTCGCCCATTGAGCAAAACGGAGGATGTCATGATCACGATCCGGTCTCTCCGCACTGCTCGTTCGGCGCCGGCGCTGCCGTTGCTCACGGCGCTGACGGCAGCGGCGCTGCTGTTCGCCACGCCGTCCATCGCCACGGCGCAGCAGACCTACAAGACGCCGGATGCCGCGGTCGACGCATTGATCGGCGCGGCCAAGGCCGACGACGAAAAGGCGGCGCTGGTGGTGTTCGGCAAGGATGGCGAGGACATCGTCTCGTCCGGCGATAAAGTCTCGGACGATGCGATCCGCAAGCGCTTCGTCGCCTCGTACGACGCCAAGCATAAGATCGACATGCAAGGCGCCGACAAGGCGATCCTGGTGATCGGCGACGACGACTATCCGTTTGCGGTGCCGCTGGTGCGCAAGGCCGGGCTGTGGTCGTTCGACACCGAGGCGGGCCGCCGCGAGGTGCTGCGCCGGCGCATCGGCCACAACGAGCTCAGCACGATCCAGACCGTCCTCGCCTATGTCGACGCGCAGAACGACTATGCTTCCAAGGACCGCGGCTTCGGCGTCGGCGTCTATGCGCAGCGCTTCGTCAGCACGCCGGACAAGAAGGACGGCCTCTATTGGCCGACCGCGGCCGGCGAGGAGGAAAGCCCGCTCGGCGAGCTGTTCGCCGCTGCGACCAAACAAGGCTACCGGGCCGGCCAAGGCCGTTCGCCCTATCACGGCTACTACTACAAGATCCTGACCGGGCAGGGCCCGGCAGCGCCGGGCGGCGCCCACGATTATGTGGCCAACGGCAAGATGATCGGCGGCTTCGCGCTGGTCGCCTATCCGGCGCAGTACCGCAACTCGGGCGTGATGACGTTCCTGGTCAACTACAACGGCACCGTCTACCAGAAGGACCTTGGCTGGGACACGCCAGCTATCGCCGAGGACATGACGGCGTATAATCCGGACAAGACCTGGATCAAAGCCGACACCACGCCGTCCGAAGCGGCAAAATAGGGAATTGGAGATGCACGGTACCAAGGACCGGGAGGCCGAGCCCCGGACAGTCGGCGCGTTTGCGGCCGGCGGCAAGGCCATCGTCGATATCAGCCTCGAGCTCGACCCGAAGAATTTCGGCATGCGCACGCCCGCCGGATTCACCAAGGATTTGCAGTTCGCCATGGAGGTGCTCAAGGAGCACGATGCGCCGGGCGGCGCCGGCCAGATCGTGCGTGGCGTGCACATGCGGCTCCATGCCGGCAGCCACGTCGATGCGCCGGAGCACAATGTGCGCGGCGGCACGCAGATCCATCAGCTACCGCTGGAGACGTTCATCGGCGAGGCGATCGTCGCCGACCTGCGCGACAAGATGCCGAGCCGGGCGATCGCCGCGGCCGATCTCGAGAAAGCCATCGGCGGCCGCGTCAGGCGCGGCGACCGCGTGCTGTTGCGCACCGATCACAACAACGCTTACGACGGCGGCTCCGACGCCTGGATGAAGGCGTCGCCGTATCTCACCATCGGCGCCACCCAATGGCTGATCGACCGGGGCGTCGTCATCGTCGGCTATGACTTCTATCACGGCAACGACGAGCCCGGCGCGCCGCGCGTGTTCCACAATTCGCGGACCTTGAGCGAGCACGGCGTCGTCACCATGCCGTACCTGAAAAATCTCGACCGCATCGGCGCCGAGCGCTTCACGCTGATCGCGCTGCCGCTCAACATCATCGGCGCCGAAGCGTCGCCCGTGCGCGCCGTCGCGCTGGTATGATCACGCGCAGGCTTTTTACTCAGGCGCTTGCGGCGGCCGCCACGGCTGGCGGTCCGGCGCACGCAGAGGATCGCTATCCATCGCGCCCCATCACCATCGTCGTGCCGCTGACGCCGGGCACCGCGATCGATATTCAGGCGCGCCTCTATGCCGATGGCCTGGCCAAGCGCTTCGGCTACCAGGCCGTCGTGGTCAATCGCGCCGGCGCCGGCACCTTGATCGGCGCCGAGACCGTCGCCAATGCGGCGCCCGACGGTTACACCGTGCTGCTGACCAATTCGGCGCATGCGATCCTCGGCGCGATGAACCGCAACCTGCCGTTCGATCCGGTGACCGATTTTGCCGGCATCGCCATGGTGGCGCAGGCGCCGACCGTGGTTGCGGTGCCGGCATCGCTCGGCGTGCACTCGTTGCAGGATTTCGTCGCGCTGGCGAAAGCGAAACCCGGCACGATCAATTACGGCTCCGCCGGCATCGGCACCGCGACCCACATCGCCGGCGCCTATTTCGCCTACAAGACCGGCACCGACCTGGTGCACGTGCCCTATACGGTGAGCCAGACCATCCTCACCGACATGCTCAGCGGCAATATCCAGGCGACGTTTGCGCCGCAGGCTTTCGTGCAGCCGATGCTGCAGGATGGCCGCCTCATCGCGCTCGCCGTCGCCGACGATCAGGCGGTGACCGACCCGGTCAAAATTCCGACCGCGCGCGCGGCCGGCATCGATTACGTCAACGCCACCTGGTACGGCTTCCTGGCGCCGGCCAAGACGCCGCGCGCCGTGCTGCAGACCCTGCACGACGCCATCGTCGAGGTCGGCGAGGATCCCGATATCCAGGCCAAGATCAAGCAGCAGGGCTTTGCGCCGGCCAATATCGGGCTTGCCGATTTCGACGCGCATATCCGCGCCGACATGGCGCGGCTGCAGCCGATCCTGGCGCAGCTCGGCCAATCGCATTGACGGCGACATAGAACGGGGGGACGACGATGCCCGACACTTCACTCACCCGCCGCGCCGCGCTCGGCGCAGCCACGGTCGGAGCCGCGACGCTCGGAGCGACGCAAGCGATGGCGCAAGCAGAGACGCGTAAGACATTTGTGCTGGTTCACGGCGCCTGGCACGGCGGCTGGTGTTGGCGCCGCGTCGCCGACATCCTCGAAAGCCACGGCCACAAGGTCTATGCCCAGTCGCTCACCGGCAACGGCGACCGCTCGCACCTATTGAGCAAGGACGTGATCCTCGACACCCACATCGCCGACATCGTCAACCTGGTGACGTGGGAAGACCTCGACGGCATCTGCCTCGTCGCCCATTCTTATGGCGGCTGGCCGGCCTCGGGCGCGCTCGAGAAAATCCACGACCGTGTCGCGTCGATCGTCTGGCTCGATGCGTTCAAGCCGGAGAACGGCCAGCGCGGCACCGACTTCGCCTCCGAGTTCAGCCGCAAGGCGCTGGAGGAGGCGGTGGCCAAGGGGGAGCCCGGTCGCAAAGGGCCGCCGGCGAAGACGTTCTCATTCAGCGCAAAGGATTACGCCTGGATCGACTCCAAGCTCACCCTGCAGCCGAACGGCGTCGCGGTGCAGCCGATCGTGCTCACCGGCAAGCGCGAGACCGTCGCCAAGAAGACCTACATCCGCGCCCCGAAATATCCGCAGGCCGCGTTCGACAAGGCGCTCGCCGAGAGCAAGGCCGATCCGACCTGGCAGACCTTCGTCAACGAAGACACCGGTCACGACGTGATGATCGATCAGCCGCAATGGCTGGCGGACGTTTTGTTGAAGGTGTCGTAAGCGTCGTTGCGCGCCAACGGGTCCGGCCCGCAGTGGCCGGCCCGATGACACTCCGCAAAGCAATCCATGCGGCGGTGCCGTTCTGGATCCTTCAGCATCGCCCCCTGCGCGCTCCACGTTCATGGCCGCCTCGGGGCGGCAGCCGATGGACCGCGCCGCGGCGGCGGGTAAGATACGTCGTTCCGGCCGGCCAAGGGCCGGCGGAATTTGGGAAAACGCCATGAATGGCAGAGCCAATGAATGGCGGGGCCGATGAATGGCAGAGCCAATGAATGGCAGCGCCAATGGATGACAGGGCCAAAGTCGATTGCGTCGCCAATGCCCGGGCCTTGGCGCCGGTGATTGCGGCGGCGGCGCCGCGCATCGAGGCGACCCGCGAATTGCCGCCCGATCTGGTCGACGCCCTGCACGAAGCCCGGCTCTGGCGCATGCTGCTGCCGCGGTCCTATGGCGGCGACGAGGTCTCGCCGGTCGACTATGTGCAGGCCATCGAGGAGATCGCCAGGGCCGACGCCTCGACCGCGTGGTGCATCGGCCAGACCTCGGTCTGCGGCACCATCTCGCGCAACATGAAGCCGGAGATCGCCGCGGAGCTGTTCAAGAAAAATCCGCGCGGCGTTCTGGCCTGGGGCCCGACCAATAACGCCAAGGCGATCGCCGAGAACGGCGGCTACCGCGTCAACGGCGTGTGGCCGTTCGCCAGCGGCAGCAAGCACGCCACCTGGCTTGCCGCGCATTGCTTCATCTACGAGGCGAACGGCGAGCAGCGCCGCGACACTGGCGGCAAGCCGGTGCAGCGCACGTTCGTGGTGCCGCGCGAGCGCGCGACCTTCCAAGACGTCTGGCACGTCATCGGGCTCAAGGGCACCGGCAGCAACACCTATACGCTGGCCGACGTCTTCGTGCCGGAGGATTATTCGGTGGATTATCACGCGCTCGATCCGGCGCAGCGCCGCGAGCACGGCCCGCTCTACAAGTTCACCGTCTATCAGCTATTCGGCTCGAGCTTTCCGGCGATCGCGCTCGGCATCGCGCGCACCATGCTCGACGATTTCTGCGCGCTGGCGCAGGGCAAGACGCCGCAAGGGCAGACGGCGCTGTTGCGCGACAACGCGGTGGTCCAATCGCAGGTCGGCGTCATGCAGTCGCAGCTCGCCGCCGCGCGTTCATTTTTCCTCGACGCCTGGCGCGACATCTGGCAGGGCGCGCAGATCGGCGATCCGACGCTGGACCAGCGCATCCGCCTGCGCATGGCCTCGATCAACGCCAGCCAGAGCGCGCGGCAAGTGGTCGAGACGACCTACCTTGCCGCCGGCGCCACCGCGGTGTTCGAAAGCAACCGCTTCGAGCGCCGCTTCCGCGACATGCACGCGGTGTCGCAGCAGGCGCAATCGCAATTCTCGATCTACGAAGCGATCGGCCGGCATTTTTTGGGGATGCCGGCGAACTCACGGCTGATTTGACGGTGTAAAGTAAGAGGCTTGGGTGATGTTCTTTGAAGAGCGTGTTGCCGAGCTGACGCGCAAAATGCTGCGCAAGAAGCTCTACGTCGTGCTGTCGAAGCCGGCGGTGGCGCCGGACAAATTGCAGCCGTTCCTCGCGGCGCATCTCGAATACATGATCGGCCTGGAAAAGCGCGGCCACGTGTTTGCCTCCGGCCCGCTGGCGGACGGCGCCGGTCCGCCGACCGGCGCCGGGCTCACCGTGCTCCGTGCCCGCGACTTGAACGAGGCCCGGGCGCTCGCCGAAGGCGATCCGTTCTTCGTCAACGGCTTGCGCACCTTCGAGCTCAAGGAATGGACCGTCATGGAAGGCACGCTCGGACTGCGCGTGAATCTGTCCGATCAAAGCATCGACGTGACGTAACGACATAAGAAAAGCCCGCGAGAGGAAACCGCCATGGAGACCATCGGCTTCGTCGGAGTCGGCAAGATCGGCATGCCGATCGCGCAGAACCTCATCAACAGCGGCTACCGCGTGGTCGGCTTCCGCCGCTCCTCGCTCGCCGAATTCGAGAAGATCGGCGGCGTGCCGGCGCGCTCGGCGGCCGATGTCGGCGCCGCGGCGGATATCGTGTTCTCGTGCCTGCCCTCGACCGCGGCGCTCGACGACGCCATGCAGGGGCCGCAGGGCCTCGTGCAATCGGCGCGGCCCGGCCAGATCGTGGTCGAGCTCGGTTCCCATCCGGTGCCGGACAAGACGCGCCAGATCGCGCCGTTCCAGCAAAAGGGCGCGAAATTCGTCGACGGCGAAGTGTCCGGCACGCCCGGCATGGTGTCGGCGAAGAAGGGCGTGATCTATCTCGCCGGCGACGCGGCGGCGTGCAAAGCGGCCGAGCGCGTCGTCGCCGGCTTTGCCGATTCCTGCCTGTATTTCGGCGAGTTCGGCGCGGCGAGCCGGGTCAAGCTCGTCAACAATCTTTTGGTCGCGATCAATATCGCGGCGACCGCCGAGGCCATGGCGCTCGGGCTCAAGGCCGGCGTCGACGTGCCGCTGATGATCAAGGCGATCGCCACCGGCTCCGGCGGCTCGACCCAGTTCGGCATCCGCGCGCCGTGGATGGCGGAGCGTCGCTTTCAGCCGGTGCAGGGCCCGGTCCCGGCGCTGCAGCACTATTTCGACCTGATCGGCGATTTCGCCGACAATGTCGGCGTGGCGACGCCGATCCTCGATGCCGTGATCCCGCTCTACCAGCGCTTCATCGGCATGGGTTTCGCCGGCGACGATGTCGCCCGCATGGTCGACGTGATCGCGGCTATGCCGCGTTCGAAGAGTTAACCCTCCCGCGAGGCGAAGGGCCTGAGAAAAAGGAGACAGCGCATGATCCGAGTCAAAAAGATCGCTCACGCCAGCTACGAAGTGCCCGACATCGAGCAGCAGACCGACTATTACGCCAACATCCTCGGCATGACGGTCGCGGCCAAGGACAAGGATGCGACCTTCCTCGCCAACACCGTCGATCATCACTCGGTGGTGCTGCGCAAGGGCGATCAGGCGAAATGCGTTCGCGTCGGCTTCCAGATCGGCGAGGCCGACGATCTGGACGCCTTCGAGCGGCAGGTGCAGGGCCACGGCATCAAGACCGCGCGCAAGAAGGATCCGGAGCCGTCGATCGGCGAGCTCCTCACCTTCGAGGATCCGAAGGGCACGGTGATGGAGGTGTTCAAGCGCGCCGATTTCACGCACCAGAAATTCCAGTCCAAGGGCATCGTGCCGCACAAGCTCGGCCACGTCGCCTTCCACGTCACCGACGTCAAGCACACGACCAAGTTCTATTGCGACGTGCTCGGCTTCCGCGAATCCGACTGGATGGCCGACTTCTTCTCGTTCCTGCGCTGCGGGCCGGACCACCACACCGTCAACCTGATGCAGACCGGATCGAACCGGCATTTCCACACCGCCTTCGAGCTACGCGACTGGGGCCACATGCAGACGGCGTGCGATTTCCTCTCGGTCAACGGCTACAAGCTGTTGTGGGGGCCCGGCCGCCACGGCATCGGCCACAACCTCTTCACCTATCACCGCAGCCCGGCCGGCCTGATCACCGAATTGTTCGCCGAGCTCGACCGCATGAATGAGGAGCTCGGCTATTTCGAGCCGCGGCCGTGGCATCGCGACAATCCGCAGCGCCCGAAAGTCTGGGCCAAGGACCCGTCCGCCTCCAATCTCTGGGGCATCATGCCGGGCGACGAGATGCACAAGTAGCGCGGCGCTGTTTCCCGGATCGCTTCAGACGCGGGCCGGCAGTCGTCGGCGCCGGCTGCCGAGTTTTTGTCAATGCCACCGGCTACGACGGCTACGACGGCTGCGTCGGCGCCGGATGCAGCGCCGGCCGCTTGTGCTTTTCCTTCACCTTGGCGACCTCATCCAGCATCTCCTTGAGCGCCTCGATCGCCGCGTCCTCCGGCGCGGTCAGCGGCCGGCGCGGATGAAAATGCTCGAGCAGCACGATCAGCGCGTCGCCGATGCGGCCGAGCTGCTTGCCGTAAGAGGCGACGTCGGACAACACCTCTTCCTCGACCTTGGGCTCGCTCGATTGGCCGAGATTGATGTTGATCAGCCCGAACTGGCCGCCGGTCATGAATGACGTGAATGGGTTGATCGACTGGACGACGTCGCCGGACAGCGGAAGCTTGAAGACGGGCATGGGCGGCTCCTTCCTGGTGTGGCGCAGATATACATGTAGGATGGGTCGAGCGAGGCGAAACCCATCATGCAGCGTGTCGCCGGCCGACGATGGGTTTCGCTTACGCTCGACCCATCCTACGCCTGCGACGCTTGCACGCGCAGGCGGCGCAACGGCAGCCGTTCGGCCCGATGAACAGCGCGAAATACTCCTTGCCGTAGTCGTAGGTGATCTCCTCGCCCGGCGCGATGTCGCGCAGCGCGACAATCACCACCTTGCCTTTGCGCAGCACCGCCTCGGCGTTCGGCCGGCAGGAATGATTGGCGTAACGGCCGAGGTTGCGTCGCGACGAGCCGTCGATGGTCCAGCGGCTGTTGACCTCGAACATGTATTTGGCGCCGCGGTGGCGCTCGGTATCGAGCGCCTGTTCGGTCGGGATACGCCGGCCCGAATAGGTGACGATGGAGTCGCCTGCCGCGATCGGCTTGACCGCGAACAGGCCGAGGCCGGTGGCCGACCGGCCGATGCGGAAGCGGCGTCGTGCAGGCATCGGCTTCGCTTAGCCGCGGATTGGCGCCAATGCAAACGGTCGTGTCATCTGCCGGCGCGCATCGACGCGCTTGCCTGCCCGGCGTTTTTTTGCGAGGCATGCGCCGAGCCAACGCGACGGGACGAGCACCGACCATGCGGACCATCACGCTCGAAGAGCATTTTGCCCCTCCGGGATTCCTCGACGGCCCCGGGCGCGCGCTGCGCGACAATCAGCTTCGCAGCGGCGCGCGCGGCCAAAAGATCATCGAGCAGCTCGGCGACGTCGGCGACAAGCGCATCGCCGACATGGACGCCGCCGGCATCGACATGCAGGTGCTCTCGCTCAACGCGCCCGGCAACGAGCAGTTGGAGGCGGCCGAGTCGGAGAAGGTGGCGCGTGCCTCCAACGACTTTTTGCACGCCGCGGTGCGCAAGCATCCGCAGCGCTTCGCCGGCCTCGCCGCGCTGCCGACGCTTCTGCCCGACAAGGCCGCCGCCGAGCTCGAGCGCTGCGTGCGCGAGCTCGGCTTCCGCGGCGCGCTGATCAACGGCCACAGCCGCGGCCGCTACCTGGACGACCGGTTTTTCTGGCCGATCTTCGCGCGCGCCGAGGCGCTCGGCGTGCCGATCTACCTGCACCCGACGCGGCCGCCGCAGGCCGTGGTCGACGCACAGCTCTCCGGCTTCGCGCCGGAAGTGAGCTGGGTGCTCTCGACCTCGGGCTGGGGCTGGCACATCGAGACCGCGCTGCACGTGCTGCGCCTCATCCTCGGCGGCGTGCTCGACCGCTTCCCGAAGCTGCAGATCGTCATCGGCCATCTCGGCGAAGGCCTCCCCTTCATGCTGCCGCGGCTCGACCGCAATTTGCCGCCGGCGTTGACCAAGCTCGAGCGCTCGCTCGGCGAATACTTGCGGCAGAACGTGCACTACACCTTCGGCGGCTTCAATTTCCCCGCCACCTTCCTCGACCTTCTGCTCGAAGTCGGCGCCGAGCGCATCCTGTTCTCGGTCGACTATCCCTACGGCTCCATGGCCGCGGCCCGCGCCTTCCTGGAGCAACTCCCGGTTAGCCCCGCCGACCGCGAACGCATTGCCCACGGCAACGCGGAGAAGCTGTTCGGTCTGTAGCCCGGATGAGCGCAGCGATATCCGGGGCAGGCAGCGCGGCTGGATCGCTGCACCCCGGATTACGCTGCGCTCCATCCAGGCTACGCGGCTGCCCGCACATGACGCGCTGTCGTGGCATTGTGCCATATCAAAATATGGCATATAATACATATAGATGGCCCGTGAGCCGAGCTTCGAATGGGACGACGCCAAGGATCGGGCCAATCGCCTGAAGCACGGCGTCTCGTTCGCGCAGGCGCAGGCGGCCTTCCTCGATCCGCGCCGCGTCATCGCCGAGGATTTGAGCCATGGCGGCGCGGAACAGCGTTACTTCTGCTTCGGCATGATTGCCGGCGGCGTGATGACGGTGCGGTTCACCTGACGTAGCGGCCGCATCCGTATCTTCGGTGCCGGCTATTGGCGGAAAGGAAAGCGAATCTATGAGCAACAGGACCGTTAGGTATACGACCGGCGAAATCGGCCGCCTGCGGGTGATCGAGGATTTTCTCCCCGCGCCAGCCGATCTCGTCCTGCGCGAGGACAACGTGAAGGTGACGCTGTCGCTGTCGCGCCGCAGCCTCGAGTTCTTCAGGCGCGAAGCCAGGAAGCGCCGCGTGCCGTATCAACGCATGATCCGGGCGCTGGTGGATACCTATGCGGAGCGGCAGGCGGGCGGCAAGGGAAGATAACCGACGGACTACGAATGTCGTCCTGGCCGGGTGTCCGGCCATCCACGTCTTTGACGGGCACAAAGCGAAGACGTGGATGCGCGGGTCAAGCCCGCGCATGACGCATCGCCCAGCAGGTTGACAATTATACATATAGTCTTATATCTGTATAGTGGATGAAGCCGTCATCTGGATCGGTTCAAGCCGCCGCGATCTTCGCGACATGCCGCAGCAAGCGCGCAAGGACATCGGCCAAGCGCTCTATACGGCGCAGCAGGGCCTGACCGATCCCGCGGTCAAGCCGTTAAAAGGCTTCGGCGGCACCCGGGTTATGGAGATTGTCGAGCGGTATCGCGCCGACGCCTATCGTGCCGTCTATGCCGCGCAGTTCGAGAATGCAGTGTATGTGCTGCACGTGTTCCAGAAGAAATCGAAGTCCGGCATCGCGACGCCGAAACACGAGATCGACCTGATCCGGCGGCGCTTGGCCGAGGCCGAACGGCATTACAGGGAAAGGCAGAACTGACATGCGCAAGAAAAAAATCCGGATCGAGGACGGCTCCGGCAACGTATTCGCCGATCTCGGCCTGCCCAATCCCGAGCAGGAGCTTTTGAAGGCCCGCCTGACGCTGCAAATCTATAAGATCGTCAAGGCGCGCGGGCTGACCCAGGCACAGGCCGGCGCGCTGCTCGGCATCAAGCAACCGCACGTCTCGGCGCTGATGCGCAATCGCGCCGGCAGTTTCTCCATCGGCCGGCTGATCGAATTTCTCACCGCGCTCGGCCAGGATGTCGAGATCACAGTGAAGCCGACGCGAAAGGCGCAAGGCGAGATGTCAGTGGTGATGCGGTGAATTTGTAGCCCGCCTGGGCGGCGTTGCGGTGTCGAATCGAGACGACGTGGATGCGCGGATGGCTGAGGATGCCATCCGTCTGGTGATCGCTGACAGCATTGCTCGCGGCGAGCCTGTGCCGGACGGTGAGCCGCCGCGCATACGGGAAGTCACCGTTATACTCGCGGCATGAACGAGCGGCCGCCCGCGCTGACGGCGCGATGTCATTCGCGCCCTGGAGCGCGTCGGCTTTGTGGTATCAAGAATGTCCGGGAGCCATTGCAGGCTCATTCACGCAGCCGATCCTAGGCGCAAGGTTACGGTCCCAGTGCATAGTGGCGATCTCAAGCGAGGTACGCTGCGAGCCACGTTGCGCAAGCGGGGATGACGGTGACGGAGTTTCTGTCGCTCCTTTAGTCTATAGTCCGACATCCTCCGAATAAGGCAGCCCCTATGAACGCCCCCCTCGCCACCCACCCGACGCCGCCCTACAAGCACACCGCTCTCTTCCCCCTTGGCAAGGACGACACGCCGTACCGCAAGATCGACATTGGCGGTGCGCCTAACGGCGGATCGGGCGTCCGCGTCGAGCGCGTCATGGGTGAGGACGTGCTGGTGGTGCCGCGCGAGGTGCTCCGCGCGCTGGCCGAGGCGGCGTTCACCGATATCAATCATCTCCTTCGCCCGGCGCATCTCGCTTCGCTCAAGCACATCGTCGAGGACCCGGAGGCGTCGGATAACGACAAGTTCGTCGCCTACGATTTCCTCAAGAACGCCAATATCGCCGCCGGCGGCGTGCTGCCGATGTGCCAGGACACCGGCACCGTGATCATCATGGGCAAGAAGGGCCGGCTCATTTGGACCGACGGCTCCGACGAGGCGGCGTTGGCCGAGGGCGCGCGCGACGCGTATCTCAGGCGCAACTTGCGCTATTCGCAGCTCGCACCGCTCTCCATGTTCGAGGAGAAGAACACGCGCTCGAACATGCCGGCGCAGGTCGAGATCTATGCCGAGGGCCGCAATCCCGATCATGCCGACGCCGACGCGGCCTACAAGTTTCTGTTCATCGCCAAGGGCGGCGGCTCGGCCAACAAGGCGTTCCTGTTCCAGGCGACGCCGTCGATCCTCAACCGCGACCGCATGCTCGCCTTCCTGAAGGAGAAGGTGCTCACGCTCGGCACCGCGGCGTGCCCGCCGTACCATCTCGCCATCGTCATCGGCGGCACCTCGGCCGAATTGACGATGAAGACGGTGAAGCTCGCCTCCTGCAAATACTACGACACGCTGCCCGAGCGCGGCTCCGAGGACGGCCACGCCTTCCGCGACCGTGAGATGGAGCAGGACGTCCAGAAGATGACGCAGTCGCTCGGCGTCGGCGCCCAGTTCGGCGGCAAGTATTTCTGCCACGACGTGCGCGTCATCCGCCTGCCGCGCCACGGCGCCTCGCTGCCGATCGGGCTCGGCGTGTCGTGCTCGGCCGATCGCCAGGCGCTCGGCAAGATCACCAGGGACGGCGTGTTCCTCGAAGAGCTCGAGCACAATCCGGCGAAATATCTGCCGGAGGTCGACACGTCGAAGCTCGGCGGCGAAGTGGTGAAGATCGACCTCAACAGGCCGATGCAGGAGATTTTGGCGCAACTCGCCAAGCATCCGATCAAGACGCGGCTGTCGCTCAGCGGCCCGATGATCGTGGCGCGCGACCTGGCGCACACAAAACTCCGCGGGCGGCTGGAGCAAGGGCAGGGCCTGCCGGATTATTTCAAGAACCATCCGATCTACTACGCCGGGCCGGCGAAGACGCCGGAAGGCTACGCCTCGGGCGCGTTCGGGCCGACCACGGCCGGCCGCATGGATTCCTTCGTCGAGGATTTCCAGGCCGCCGGCGGCTCCATGGTGATGCTGGCGAAGGGCAACCGCGCGGCCGCGGTGCGCGACGCCTGCAAGAAGCACGGCGGCTTCTATCTCGCCTCGATCGGCGGCGCCGCCGCCAACCTTGCCGAGCATTGCATCAAGAAGGTCGAGACCGTGGAATATCCCGAGCTCGGCATGGAAGCGATCTGGCGCATCGAAGTGGTCGACTTCCCCGCCTTCATCGTCATCGACGACAAGGGCAACGACTTCTTCAAGGAATTGAATTTGGGCTAATTCACCGCGCCGCTGCGCGGCAGGCGTGCGGCGCGGCGCCGCTCGCGCTTCCTTCTCCCCGCGTGCGGGGAGAAGGTCAGGATGAGGGGGCCTCTCCGCGATTCTGAGCGTTGAGGATTTGCTCGACGTCTCGGTATCAACCGCAACGCTCGGCCCAGCGGCACCGCCCCGTCACCTCACCTTCTGCCCGCGGGCGGAGAGAAGGAGACGACACGCCGAGCGAGGAAAAAGGGAAAAGACCGGCGATGCAGCAACCGGCAACGAGTCATGGTCCTCTTGTCTGGCGCGACATGGACCAGAAGGCGCTCGACGACGCCTACGACCAAGATATCTACGCACCGAATCGGCCGCTGATCGTTCAGCGCCGCATTGCCGCGAGCGAGCGCAGCCGCGCGATCCTCGGGCCGCCGCAGCGTGTCGCTTACGGGCCGAGCGAATACGAGCGGCTTGATATCTTTCGTTGTCCGGCCGCCAATGCGCCCATCAACGTCTTCGTCCACGGCGGCGCCTGGCGGCGCAACAAGGGGCCCGACTATCACCTGCAGGCCGAGCCGCTCGTTCGCGCCGGCGCGCACAGCGTGATCCTCGACTTCATCAATGTCGAGCAGGCCGGCGGCGACCTGATGCCGATGTACGAGCAGGTGCGCCGGGCGCTGGCCTGGACCTGGCGCAACGCCGAGAGCTTCGGCGGCGACCGCGAGCGCTTCTACATCGCGGCTCACTCGTCGGGTTCGCACCTTGTCGCCTGTGTGCTGACCGACGGCTGGCGCGAGGAAGGCCTGCCGGAAAATTTCTGCAAGGGCGCGCTGCTGCTCAGCGGCATGTACGATCTGGCGCCGGTGCGGCTGTCGAAGCGCTCGTCTTACGTCGCATTCACCGACGCGACGGTGGAGAAGCTGTCGTCGCAGCGCCATCTCGACGGCCTGCACACGCCGCTCATTCTTGCCTATGGCACCGGCGAGACGCCGGAATTCCAGCGCCAGACCAAAGATTTCTTTACCGCGGTGCAGGCGGCAGGCAAGCCCGCCGCATTGATCGTCGGCGAAGCCTATAATCACTTCGAGCTGCTGGAGACGCTGGCGAGCCCCTATGGCCTCACCGGCCGGGCCATGCTGCGGCAGATGAAGCTCGCGTAACGGCTTGCCCGCAAACGAATTGGAGCGAGGCATGCTTCCCCGCGCTATCGCGGCGGAGGATGTTCACCCAGGCTTGCGCCGCTTGTGACCGTGCGAGTGGCCAGGCGCATGGCCATGACTAAGGCTATGACTATGGCCGCCGCCGTGGCCGTGGAAATGCGCGCCGTCGGCCGGCAGGTAGACCACATGGCCGTGGCGCACGCCGCGCTCGGCGATGATGTGGTTGGCGAATTGCTGCACGTCGGCGCCGCGGCCTTTCAGCACCGTCACCTCCATGCAGCTTTCGTGGTCGAGGTGGACGTGCAGCGTCGCCTGCGCCAAGTCGTGGCGGCTGTGGAAATCCCGCGTCAGGCGCTGCGGCAGCTCGCGCGCCTCGTGGTCGTAGAGATAGACCAGCGCCGCGACACACGGCCGCGTGCCGCCAAGCTCGGTCGCGGCCTGCTGCAGGCCGGTGCGGGCAAGATCGCGGATCGCCTCGGAGCGGTTGGCATAGCCGCGCGCCTTCATGAAGCGATCGAGCTCGGCATCGAGCTCGTCGTCGATGGTGATGGTCACGCGCTGCATTGCTGTCTCCCTTGGCCGCGGACCCATACTAACTGTTTCCCGGATGCGGCGCAGCACCATAAGCGCGTTCACGCGCGTCTTGCGCGCGCTATGGCGGTGCACCGCTGATCCGGAACCGTCGCAAACTCGGAGTCTGGAACGATCCCGGGTCTGCAGCGCATCGTTCCGTCTTGCTTCACGATGCGCGGCGCCCGGGAAACCCAGAAGCACTCCCAGGAGCACTTCCAGGAGCACTTCCAGGAGCACTCCCAGGAGCACTCCCAGGAGCACTCATGGACAAGGCCGGCAGCGGCCGATAGCGTTGGCGGTCCACAACAACAACGGTCCGCTCATGACGGCAGCATCACGGAGCGACATTTACGGCAGCCGCGCCCGTATCGGCTACACCTCGCCGCCGCTCACCACCGAAGTGTTTCCTTACGAGTTCTACCAGATCGTGCCCGAGGGCGTGACGCTCGTGGTCACCTCGCTGGCCATCGTGGTGCGCAGCAAGGACGAGGTCGACCGGTCCTACGATATCTCCATGCGCGCGGCGCGCGAGATGGCGGCGGCGGGCTGCGACGTCGTCGTGCTCGGCGGCGTGCCGATCAATCTGTCGCGCGGCGCGGCCAACGCCGAGCAGGTCATCCGCGACCTCGAAGCCGAGCTGCAGGTGAAGGTCTCGACCTCGACCTCGGCCCAGGCCGCCGCCGCGAAGGCGCTCGGCTGCAAGAAGGTCGTGGTCTGCCAGCCTTATGAAAAATCCGAGACCGACCGCATCGCCGGCTACGCCAAGCATTTCGGCTGCGAGGTGTTGGGCGCGACCGGCTGGGGCTCGCCGTTCAACCAGATCGGCCGCATTCCGCGCCACGCCGCGATCGACATGGGCCGCGCGCTGATGCGCGAACATCCCGACGCCGACTCGATCTTCTTTCCGTCGCCGCATTGGCCGACCGCCGGCGCGCTCGACGTGCTGGAGCGCGAGTTCGGCGTCAACTGCATGGCGGCGCACCAGGCCATCGTCTGGGACGCGCTGCGCCGCTGCGGTATCAAGGACCGCATCGAAGGATTCGGCCGCCTGTTCCGGGAGTTTTGAGCCGTGCAACGTTTTTTTGTCATCGCTTTCGTTGCCGCGCTGGTCGCGGCATGTCGGCCGGCGGCGGCGCAGCAGCCGTCGACTATGGGGCCGCCGCCGCTGGTGCAGCTCAAGGCCGGCATTTCCGATCCGGTCAACACGGTGCTGGCCTGGTACATGGCCCGCGCCGCCGGCCTCTACGGCGCCCAAGGGCTCAACGTCGATATTGTCAATATGAACGGCGGCAGCCGCGGCGCCGAGGAATTGCAGGCCGGCCGCATCGACCTGATGCATGTCGGCCTCTCCTCGGTCGTCAAGGTCAATCGCTCGGGCGGCGAGCTGCGGGTGATCGGCTCGCTGTCGAACGTCATCCGCTTCACGTTCTTCTCGGCGCCCGGCGTCAAGACCGCGGCCGACCTCAAGGGCGGCGTCGTCGGCGTCTCCACCTTCGGATCGGAAAGCGATTCGACGGTGACGCTCGCCCTGCAGAAGCTCGGCCTGACCCGCGACGACGTCGTCATCAAGGAATACGGCGGCGGCATGAAGCGCCTCGAAGCGGTGAAGAAGGGCGAGATCAAGGCGACCGCCATCAACGAGCCGGTGTCGTCGCTGGCGCGCGAAGAGGGCGTCAACGTTCTGGTCGATCTGGTGCCGGAGCAGATTCCGTGGCTGTTCAGCGGCATCGTCGTGCGCAAGGACGACATCGCGGCGCGCCGCGATCTCTTGACCCGCTTCCTCAGGGCCGGCATCGAAGGCAATTACATCGCGCTCACCGACGCGACGCGCGCCAAGGAGGTCTTGGCCAAGGAGCTGAAGATCGGCAGCGCCAAGGTGCTCGACATCACCTACAGCGACTTCAAGCAGCAGTCGCCGCCAAATCTGGAGCCGTCGGTGCCGGGCGCGCAGAACATTCTCAAGCAGTTCCCCGATGCCAGCCAGAAGATCGGCGACTATATCGATACCAGCCTGCTCGATGCGTTGAAGAAGGACGGCTTCTTCGCCGCGATGGAGCAGAAGTATAAGCGGTAACAGACCGGTGCGACGCATTACTGTTTCCCGTCACCCTGAGGTGCGCGGTGCGGAGCACCGAGCCTCTAAGGGCGATGGCCCAAATGCCTCGGCCGGAATCCTTCGAGGCTCGCTCCGCTCGCACCTCAGGATGACGGTTCGGGGTGCAGCGGTGTTAGTCTTCGCCGCTGTTTCATCTTCCGCCCACGCCCAATCGGTCGAAAATTTCTACAAATCCACCCCGATCACCATGCTGGTCGGCAGCGGCGCCGGCGGCGGCTACGACGTCTATGCGCGCACCTTCGCCCGCTTCTGGACCAATCACATTCCAGGCCATCCCAACATCATCGCCAAGAACATGCCGGCCGCGGCCGGGCTCGCGGCGGCATCGACGCTCTACACCAGCGCCGAGCATGACGGCTCGATCATCGGTGCCTTCACCAACGGCGCCGCCATGGATCCGCTGTTCGGCAATCCGGGCGCCCATTACGACGCGCTGAAATTCAACTGGCTCGGCAGCATCGGCAAATTGGAGAACGTGTGCTTCACCTGGCATACCAGCCCGGTGAGGACGATCGCCGCGGCGCGCGACCGCGACGTGATCGTGGCGGCGGCCGGTGCCACCTCGAACTCGGCGATCGTGCCGAAAATGCTCAATGCCCTGATCGGCACCCGCTTCAAGGTCGTGTCCGGCTACGATACCGGCTCGGGTCTCACCATGGCGGTCGAGCGCGGCGAGGCCGAGGGCATTTGCGGCCTGTCGTGGTCGACCATCAAGGCGTCGCGGCCGCATTGGATCGCCGACAACGCGCTCAACGTCATCGTGCAGATGGGCCTGAATAAGCTGCGCGACCTGCCGAACGTGCCGAGCGCGCTCGACCTGATCGACGAGCCGCAAAACAAACAGGTGATGGAATTGATCCTGATCCGCCAGGAAGCCGGCCGGCCATTTGCCGCGCCGCCCGGCACGCCGGCCGAGCGGGTCGCGGCGCTGCGCCGGGCATTCCAGGACACTCTGACCGATCCGGACTTCGTCGCCGAAGCGGCCAAGGCGCAACTGGAAATCGAGCCGATGACCGGCGAGGACATTGCAGCCATGCTGGCCAAGGCCTACGCCGCGCCGCAGGGCGTGGTCGAACGCGCCGCCGAACTGGTTTATCCTGCGGCGTCGAAGGCGCAATGAACTGAGGACACGATGAATACGATGACCGCGACCGCCGCTGCGAGAATCAAAGGCCCGGCCGTCTGGCTCGATATGGATCAGCAGGCGCTCGACGATGCCTACGACCAGATCGTCTACGCGCCCAATCGCGATCAGATCGGCAAGCGGCGCCTCGCCAACAGCGCCGCGGCGCTGGCGCGGCTCGGCAAGCCGCTGCGCTTCGCTTACGGGCCGACGCCGATCGAAGGCTTGGATGTCTATTGCACCAAGAAGCAAAAAAACGCGCCGGTCGCGATTTTCGTTCACGGCGGCGCCTGGCGCAACGGCACGGCGGCAGAGTTCACCTCGCTGGCCGAGCCGTTCGTGCACGCCGGCGCCCATTTCGTCGTGCTCGACTTCACCAACGTCGATGACGCCAACGGCAGCCTGTTCCCGATGGTCGAGCAGGTGCGCCGCGCGGTCGGCTGGGTCTATCGCAACGCCAAGGAAAAATTCGGCGGCGATGCCGGCCGGCTGCATCTGATCTCGCACTCGTCGGGCTCGCATCTTGCCGGCTGCACCGTGACCCACGATTGGCCGAAGGACGGCCTGCCGCGCGCCATCCTCAGGGGCGCGACGCTGTCGAGCGGCATGTACGATCTGAAACCGGTGCGGCTGTCGAAGCGCTCGAAATACGTGGCGTTCACCGACGCGATGGAAGAAAAGCTCAGCGCCATGCGCCATCTCGACAAATTGCACACGCCGCTCGTTCTCACTTACGGCACCTACGAGACGCCGGAATTCCAGCGTCAGAGCCGCGACTTTGCCGCCGCGGTGAAGGCGGCCGGCAAGCCGGTCGAGCTCATCGTCGGCGAGGGCTACAACCACTTCGAGATGCTGGAGACGCTGGCCAATCCGTACGGCCTGCTCGGCCGCGCGGTGCTGACGCAGATGGGATTGATGCAGGCTTTCGCCTAAGCCGCTTCCGGCCGCGTTGTGGGTCCGGGCGTCTTGCACACCGAGGTGCGAACGAGCTCGGCGCCGCAGCGCTTGCAGGCATAAACGGTGTCTTCGACGTCGGCCGCGATCGGCCGGCGGCCGTGGTAGACCATGCGTCCGGCACAGACCGGACAGGGCATCATCAGCGAGGGCAGGCTCGACGTGGGCGAAGCCGCTGGATGGCGCATGACATCAGCCAAGTGACGATTTCAGCCAGGTAACGATTTTAGCCAAGTGACGATTTTGTGAATTACCTGCCGCTTTTTGGCCGGAGTCAAGAAAATTTGTGCATTGCACACATCAGTTTTGCGATCCGGCCGACCCGCGGCGTCTAACTCCTTACGGATCATTGCGAATTGACAACGGCCGTGACGCGCATTGGTTCCCCTGCGGCGCGGCAGTGCGGCAGCCCGAAAGCTCAGCCGGCGGCGAATTCCGCCATCGCCAGGCATGGAATTCCCAAGCTGGCGAAGCTTTGCCGCGTTGCCGCCATCGAGCCGCCGAGATCGATGCCGCGGCAGCCATCCTCGACCACGAATACCGTAAAGCCTTCGCGCCGCGCGTCCTCGGCGGAATAACGTACGCAGAAATCCAGCGCCAGGCCGGCCAGGAACAGCCGCGAAAAGCCACGCTCGCGCAGATAGCCGGTGAGGCCGGTCGGCGTCTTGCGGTCGTTCTCATAGAGCGCCGAGTAGGAATCGATCGCCCGATCGGTGCCCTTGCGCACGACCAGCGCGGCGTGGGGAATGTCGAGCGCGTCGTGAAACGCGGCGCCCGGCGTGCCCTGCACGCAATGGTCCGGCCACAGCACCTGCGGGCCGTACGGCACGGCGATGGTCTCGAACGGCTGTCTGCCCGGATGCGAGGACGCAAACGACAGATGCCGTCGCGGATGCCAGTCCTGGGTCAGCACCACATTGCGGAAGCGCGCGGCGAGGCCGTTGACGACCGGCACCACCTCGTCGCCGCGCGGCACCGCCAGCGCGCCGCTCGGGCAAAAATCGTTCTGCACATCCACGACGATGAGAACGTCGTGGACGCCGAATGTCGCGATCTCGTTAGCGCTCATGGTGTTTGCTGCATGCGGGCATCGACCGCGGCGGCGAGTGCCTTGAGCTCGTCGGCGACCTCCACCGGATAGGTCGTGCCGGCTTCCAACCGCCGCAAGGGTTCTGGCAAGCGCTCCAGTTCCCGCCTGACGCGGCTGCGGATCGTGTCGAGCGTTTCGGACGGCTGGGTTCGCTTGCCGCCGCGCATGACAAGCTGCAGCAGCGGCTCGCCGCTGCCATCCAATCCTGCCCCGCTTGCTGGGGCGGGCGGCGAAGGCGAATCGCGCGCCAGGATGTCGGCCGCCATGCGGCCGTCGCCGCCGTAGCGCCGCCACACCTGCTTGCGGCCCGGCCAGGTCGCCTTGTTCTCCGAGCGCTTGCGCCGCGGCAGCCCGGCATAATCCTGCAGCTTGTACACGCAATCGATCGCCGGCACGTCCTGCGACGTGGTCATCGCCGTGCCGATGCCGATGCCGTCGATCGGCGCGCCGGCGCGGGCGAAGGCCAACAGCGAGTCCTCGTCGAGGCCGCCCGAGACCAGGATCGTGACGTCGCGCAGCCCGCCGGCATCGAGAATGCCGCGCACGCTCTTCGACAGCGCGATGAGGTCGCCGCTGTCGAGCCGCACGCCCTGAATGGCGATTCCGGCCGCCTTGAGCCGCGGCGCCAGCGCCACGACTTTGCGCGCCGCGGCCTCGGTGTCGTAGGTGTCGAGCAGCAGCACGAGATTGTCCGGGCGGGCGCGGGCAAAAGTTTCGAACGCCACGGTCTCGTCGTCGAAGGTCTCGATGAAGGAATGCGCCATGGTGCCGTACAGCGGGATGCCGAACGTCTCGCCGGCCAGCACGGTCGCGGTGCCGGCGAAGCCGGCGAGATAGCTCGCCCGCGCCGCCAGCAGACCGGCTTCGGCGCCGTGCGCCCGGCGCAGCCCGAAATCGACCAGCACCTTGTCGGGCGCGGCAAGCCGCATGCGCGCCGCCTTCGACGCGACCAGCACCTGAAAGTGCAAGATATTGATCAGCCGCGATTCGACGAACTGCGCCTGCGGCAGCGGCGCGGTGACGCGCAGGATCGGCTCGCTGGCGAAGAACGGGGTGCCTTCGGCCATGGCGTGCACGTCGCCGGTGAAGCGGAAGTCGCCGAGATAGTCGAGCAGGTTTTGCTTGAAACGTCCGCTGCGCTTCAGCCAGGCGATCTCGTCCGCCGTGACGCGCAGGTTTTCGAGATAGTCGAGCGCCTGCTGCAATCCGGCGGCGAGCAGAAAGCCGCGCCGCGCCGGCAGGCTGCGGGCGAACAGCTCGAACGCCGCAACGTCGGTGGCGCCACGATCCAGGTACGCCTGCATCATGTTGATCTGATAGAGGTCGGTGAGCAGCGGACTGATTTCGGACGGCATCGCCGCGATCTTGTCCTTGCGCGCGAGCAGGGGGACGGCCGCGCAGTATAGCCAAGAGCGCCGCGCCGGCCACCACGCCGGCTCGCCGCGATCCGATGCTCGAACGATTGCCGACCGGCGGCAGATGCCGCCTACGAGGCCGACGCCACGGCGCCGGGAAGCGCGCGCAGATAGCTCCGCACGCCGGTCCGGTCGATGACGAACTGCGGCGCGAAGCGCTGCAGCTCGGTGTCTTCGACCAGCGCCAGCCAGCGATTGTCGAGGATGAGCCAATGCCCGTCGACCCGGGCGGCAGCGACGGCATGGCCGTCGTCGGCAACCGAGTCGTGCACGATGACGAGCTTGACGTCCTCGGGCGTCACGCCGGCGGCGAGCAGCGCGGCAAATTTGGCGATGGCGTAGTCTTCGCAGTCGCCGCGGCCGGTCGCCAGCGTCTCGAGCGGCGGGCTCCAATGCTCGACCACGCCCCACTGCTTGAGGTCGCTCGTCTGCTGAATTGCCAGATTGACGGCACGGTTGATCGCGCCGATGCGGGCACGGCCGGCCTGGGCGCGGCCCGCCGCGACGATGGCGAGGAATTTCTGCGCCGCCGGCGGACAATTCGTCGTGTCCTCGCGGCAGCGCGAAAGAACGTCGTCCTCGGCGTGGAGCTGCGCCGCGACGACCTGCCATTTCTCGAAGACGTCGCCGCTGAACCACGGCATCGTCGCCGCGCTGAAAGGCTCGATCGGCAGCGGCGCATTGCCGGGCGGGTCGCCGCGGTCGAGCGCCGCCGGATGCGACAGCGCGGCCAGCGCGTCGCGCGCCTGATCCAAAAGGGCAGACACGTCGCGGCCGGGGCCGGCCGACGCGCTCGCCACGGCCGCAATGTCGGCATCGGCTCCGTCGGCATCGACCGTTGCCAGCGCAATGCCCTGCGACGGGCGCGGCGCGATCAGCAAAAGCGCGGCAGCAACGCAAACCGCGACGCGAACAAACATTTGACGTCCCCCGACGCCTCAACCGGGCGCTTGTGCGCCTCTGGGCGTCTTGTGCGGGGCGGTCATATCGCGGCCGCTGCTGCGGCCCGGTTAAGGTGGTGCGACCGGAGTTCCGCGATGAGCGGTCAGCGTCAAGCAACGGTGACGCCGATGCGGACAATTTTAGCGAAACGGCCACAGGCGCCGGATCGCGGCGGTCGGCGCGGCGCGCCATGCTTACCGATGTCCTAATCGCGCTGTTGCCGCGGCTTGAGCCGAAGCGGCCGCCCGCTTCATCGCTGCAATCCACGCCACCGGGGTAGTTGCCTTTCATCCGTTGCATCTTTCCTTTAGTTTCTCCGCGCGCGGCGAGAGGGGTGAGGGGGCGTTGCCGTTGCCGGAGCGTTGCGGACGGTGACTGAGCCATCGAGACACTCCCTTATCAGCTCAGAATTGCGGAGAGGCCCCCTCAACCCATCCTTCTCCCCGCACGCGGGGAGAAGGAGGAGCAAGCGACCTCGTTCTCGCGATGCACCTGCATCCGAGTTGTCGGCACGGAAGCTACGACTATTGTTCGCCTCCCCATAAAATGAAGGGAGGCGGAGCGCCGAAAGGCGCGCACTGTAAGGGCCACGCTTGCGAGGCGTGGCGCGCGCCTTGCGCTGCTCGGCGCGCTCGCCTGTCGGCGCCCCACCGCGGCTCTGGTCGGGTTTCTAGGCCCGACGTTGCGACCTCAGGCCAGGTTTCCTGGGACTTGGTCCGGCCGGCATGACCCCGCCTTGTCCTGTCCCAGTCCAGCGGAAGCACCCCGCGCACCGGTCGTCGTGCCGGTGGACATGATGCCTGAAGCCGCCCGGGAGCGGTTTGCGAGACCGCGCGCGGGCACCGCACCCACCCCGCATCTCAGATCGCATCCGGAATGCGCCCTTCGGCGGGCGGGTCGTTTGTTGGCTACTAAACGAACGTGGCGAGTCAAGGATGGCGGCGAGCACGATTCGCGATGCTGCGATAAACCGTTGAAAAGAAATCGTTATGGCAACGCGCTTCAGGTCGCCGCGCGCAACGCTTTGCTCGGCAATTTGTCGGCGGCGCGCATTTTTGTGCCGAAATGATTCGTTGAATCGGCATAATACTTTGAAACGTCGCAATAAAATGCATCACGCGAGACTCCCTCTCCCCGCGTGCGGGGAGCGGGCGGGGTGAGGGGGCGCTGACGCTGCTCGAGCGCTGCAGGCGGTGACTGAGCTACCGAAAAATTCCAAGTGAGCTCAGAATCGCGGAGAGGCCTCCTCATCCCGGCCTTCTCCCCGCACGCGGGGAGAAGGAGGAGGTCGCGCCGCGCCGCGGAGCAAATCCTTCTGCTCGCCGTAGAGCCACGCCATCCCCTCCATCGCGCCTTCGCCCTCCCTTACGCGCTGAAAGAAATGATGGATCGAAGCCGGCGCGAACAGTGGCGCAAAAAATCTCCGCGCGCGACGCTCGCGCCTCCCTCGCCCCGCGCGCGGGGAGCGGGCGGGGTGAGGGGGCGCTGACGCTGCTTGAGTGCTGCAGGCGGTGACTGAGCTACCGAGAAATTCCAAGTGAGCTCAGAATCGCGGAGAGGCCCCCTCATCCCGGCCTTCTCCCCGCACGCGGGCAGAAGGAGGAGGTCACGCCGCGCGCGCTACGTGGCCGGTCCACCGCCATCGGCGGCGGACGCGCTTGCGCAAGCGACCGCGACGCGGCCGATGTCGGCGAACTCGGCGACGGCGGTGTCGCCCGGGCGCAGCGGAAACTGGCGCACGAACGATCCGGTCATGACAATATCGCCGGGCCGCAAGCTCCGGCCGTATTCGCCGATCTTGCCGGCGAGCCATTGGATCGAGTTCAGCGGATTGCCGAGCACGGCCGAGCCAACACCGGTGGCGACCTCGCGGCCGTTGAGCGCAACGCGCACGCCGACCTGCGCCAGGTCGACATGCGGCGCCAGCGGCACCGCGGCGCCGATCACGACGGAGCGCTGCTGCCCGTTGTCGGCGACAACCAGCTCCATCTGGTGCACCGGGTCGCCGCGCGTTTCGATGATTTCGAACGAAGGATGGATGACATCGACGGCGGCGCGGACCTGCTCCAGGGTGACCTTACCTTCGAGGCCGCGGCCGAGGCGCACGCACAACTCGGTCTCGAAGCCGGGATCGATCAATTCGGTCGCACCGAACGCGTGGCCGCTCGGCCGGGTTTCCAGGATGCAGGCGAACAACGGCTGGTGATAGTTGAATTGCTCCTGAATGGCCTTCGCGGTCAGGCCGACCTTCCAGCCGATATGGCGCTCGCCGGCGGCGACCCGGCGGTCGATCAGGGCAAGCTGAATGCGGTAGGCCTCGTCCATCGTCAGCCGGTCGAAATAGGCCGGCGGGAAAAACTCGCCGCGCCGGCGGGCGGCCCAGAAATCGTCGATCGCGGTTGCGAGGTTGATCGTCATTGCGGCACTCGCTGGGACGAAGATGCGAAGCAAAGACGCCGATGGCCGGGGCACAAGCCGGCCATCGCGTCGTTGGGCGCTCCCCCTTTGCGCGGCGCTCAATCCGCCAGCGGATCGGGCCTGATCTGGAAGTGCACCGCCATCGGCGTCATGCCGACGCCGCCTTCCTGGTGCCAGGGCACGCGGTCGCCGCTCGAGGTCCACAGGCCGCGGCCTTTCCAGCCGCCGTTCGGATCGTCGATGCGGCCGTCGAGGCCCTTGGCATAGAAGCCGGTCGGGTACGGCACCTTCATGGTGATCATCTTGCCGTCGGCGAAGGCGATCAGGCCGTCGTTGAGGTTGCCGGTCGAGACCGGCACGTCGTTGCCGAGCCCAAGCGTGTCGTGCTGGTCGACCCAGGTGTAATAGCTCGACTCGGCCGAGTTATCGCCGATGCCGTCGAAGCCGGGGCCCGGATATTTGTAGAACGACCAGCCTTCCGGACAATGATTGCCGGTCGCGGTCGGGCCGTTGAGCGGGCCCTTGCACTTGGTGCGATCGAAGCTGCCGAGATGGCCGCTCGCCAGCGACACCCAGACCACGCCCTTTGAGTCGATGTCGCCGCCGCGCGGGCCGAACCCGGGCAGCGGCACATTGTAGATTTCGGCGAGCGCCGTCTCCGGCGGATTGGAGCCGGGATCGAGCCGCACGATCGAGCCGGGATTGGCGCGCAGCGTGCCCCACACCGTGCCGTCCACCGGGCTCGGCATCACCGCGTAAAACACCTGGCCGATGCGCATGTCCTTGCCCGGCTCGAGCGGCTTGCCGGGCTCGGTGTATTCGCCGCGCCGGCCGTCGCCCGAGGTATCGACGATCAGCGCGGTCCAGCCTTGCGCGGTCTTGGCGTCGCCGGTCGCCAGGAATTTCTTGGTGTTGAGCCAGCCGACCACGCCGCCGCCGCCGCCGCTCGAGGTCCACAGCGTGTCGTTCTTGTCGAAGCCGAACTGCAGATGGTGGGTGGTGAAGCAGGTGTCGACGAAGGTGTACTTCATCGTCTTCGGATCGAGCATGGCGAGCTGGCGCTGGCTCTGCTCCAGCGGGAACAGCTTGGCCGAGACCAGGTCGGAATCCTTGCCGCAGAAATCCGGATCCTTGACGCCGCGCACGGCGGCGGCAAGCCACAGCCGCCCTTGCGCATCCATCATCGAATTGTGGTTGTTGATGTGGGTGTCCCAGATCTGCTCGTTGCCCCAATAGGGCGACGGCGCCAGCGGCTTGAGCGCCGCGGCGTGACCCGGGCCGAGCGAGTACGGCATGTCGGCGTCGCGCACCGGAGCGTGGAACTTGGTCGCGGTGTTCTTCACCGGATCGAGGATCGGGATGATGTCGGTCGAATATTCCGGCGAGCCGAACAGCGGGCCGTAGGCGTTGACCGTCGGGTTGCGCTTGTCGGTCGAGATCTGGTCGTGCAGATAATGCTTCTCGTCGGCCCAGTCCCACGTCGTGATCACGACGTTGCGCTCGATGCCCTGCGGCCGCTGCGGCTTGGCATGGGGCAGCTCGCCCTCGGCGATGCGGTCGGTCCAGTCGGCGAAATATTTGATCGGCACCGAGGCGAGATCGCCGGCGATCAGGTTCACCATCAGCGGGCCGGCCTGGCCGGATTGCACCCGGCGCGCCCAGGCTTCTTCCGAGGTCTTGAATTCGCCAAGGCCCTTCGGCAGCGTCCGCGTGGCGAGCCCGCCGATCTGGTGGCAGCCGATGCAGCCATTGTTCTTCATGGCGTTGAGCCAGTCGGTCTGCTTCACCTTGTCGGGAATATCGCCGTGGCCGCCGAACTGATCGGCGCCGGGGATTTTCAGCATCGAGTACCAGTAGATCGCCGGGTAGATTTTGGCGGCTTCGGCGGCGTTCGGCGCCGGCACCGCCTTGAGGTCGAGCTGCTTGCCGGGCTCGGCCTCGACCTTGGCCGAGTCGACCAGGCCATAGCCGCGCACCCAAACGGTGTATTTGGCCTTGGGCAGATCGGGCACCAGATAGCGGCCCTGATCGTCGGTGACCACCATGCGGGCGAATCGGGTCGGCAGGTCGTGGGTCTCGGCGATCACCCAGACGCCGGCTTCGGGGCCGCTCGGGCTCGTCACCACGCCGCCGATGTCGTCGGCCTTGACCGGCACCGCGGTCTCGGCCCGCAGCGGCGATCCGAGAAGATACGCGGCAAAACAGATGGCCGCGACGCTCACCAATAGGCTGCGCTTCCTCGACATGATCCGCTCCCTGATTGTGCCTGTCCGTACGCGGATACCCAGGATTGCGGCACTGCGGTAGCTTGGTAGGGCGCAGGCCGGCGGGCTCCGATTTTCTCAAAATCTGCCCAACTCCAGGCGCATTTGCAATGGATTGGGACAGATTAAGCTTTCGTTGACGATAAACTTGCCACCGCAGTGCACATAGAGCATTGTGAGGCCTTATCCGCCAGTCACTTAGGGACTTCTGGGGAGTGACTGGAGGAAGCGCCGGCTCGGGGGAGAGAGCCTTTTCGACGTAACGCTCGGTGGGGAGCGGGAATGGCTTTTGGTTTCTCGGCGGGAGGAGGTTTCGGAGCCGGCAGCTCCGTCATCCCAAACGATCCTTCGCACGGCTCGGTATTGGTTCCGGACTCGGTATTGGTTCCGGATACCGAGCTATTGTTCACGGCGACGTTTCATCGGCACGGTCCCGACCTGCTGCTCGTCGGTCGCGACGGCCGCGAGCATTTGATTCCCGGTTATTTCTCCAGCGAGCATCATCCGGCTCTGGTCGCACCGAACGGCGCGGAGCTGTCGGCCGACACGGTCGATCTGCTCGCCGGCTCGCCGACGCCCGGCCACTACGCGCAGGCGCAGCCGACGGTGCCGCCGGACGCCATCGGCAAGGTCGAGAAGGTCGTCGGCGACGTCTCCGCCGTCCGCAACGGCGTCACCGTGGTCCTCCACGTCGGCGACGCGGTGTTCAAGAGCGACATCGTGCAGACCGGCGCGACGGCGTCGTGCGGCATTTCATTCCCCGACGGCACCGCGCTCAACCTGGTCGCCAATACGCGGATGGCGCTGAACGACTACGCGTTCGACGCCAACGCCAATAGCGGCAACGGCGCGCTGTTCACGCTGGTCGAAGGCACCTTCGCCTTCGTCGCCGGCAAGGTGGCGCATACCGGCGACATGAAGATCACGACGCCGGTTGCCACCATGGGCATTCGCGGCACCACCGGCGTCATCGGACATGCCGACGTCCAGAACCTGCCGCCGGAAATCGCCACCATCACCGCCAACGCCGCCGGCGAGACCTATGAGTTTTCGGTGGTGCCCGATTTCGGCAGCGGCCTTACCGGCGTGTACGACCTCTACGACGCCGCCGGCAACATCATCGCGACGATCTCGCAGAGCGGCTTCGTTACCTTCGTGGTCCCGCAGTTCGGCCGCGAGGCGCTGGTGCGGACGGTGCGCGAAGACGACCACCGCATCGAGTTCGAGCAGCGCATCCTGGCCGACCTGTTCCGCACGCTCAATCCGAACACGCAGCAGAACGGCGGCACCAACGGCAGCGGCACGCCGCAGGGCCCCGAGCTGTTCAACCCGATCCCGCAGCTTTTCGAGCAGGGCAGCACGCCGATCAACTTCACCGTGTCGGGCAACAACAACGGGCCGCCGACCCAGGCGACCGTGTATCTGTTCGAGTCGGGCGGCCCGACGGCGATCGTGATCTGGACCGGCGCCGCCGGCAACTTCGACCAGGCGCCGGGCTGGAGCGACGGCCTGGTGCCGGACGCGCCGACCAGCGCCATCGTCGTTCCCAACGGCGGCGGTCCGCTCAAGGTCAGCGACGCCCATGCCGTCAACGGCATCGAGGTCGACGGCAGCGGCAGCCTTGTCATTGCCGGCGGCGGCTACCTCGAGGACTTCAACTACGTCAAGGGCGACGGCACGCTGGTGCTCAACTCCACCGGCGTCGATCCGACGCTGGCCATTTCCGGCGCGGTGGTGCTGAGCGGCGGCGGCACTATCAAGATGATCGGCACCGCGGCCGACAATCACATCGTCGGCGTAGCCGGCACCGGCGCCTTCCTCATCAACATCGACGACACCATCGTCGGCACCGGCACGATCGGCGACGGCAGCGGCGATCTCTACTTCCAGAATTTCGGCACCGTCAACGCCACCGGGCTTCTGATCGTCGACACCGGCCACCAGGTCGCCAACAACGGCCTGATGGAGGCGACCGCCGGCGGCACGCTGCAGGTGATGGACCCGTTGTTCAATGCCGGGACGGTGAAAGCCGACGGCGCCGGCGCGGTGGCCGAGTTCTCCGGCGCCGTCAGCAACGACAACGCGATCCAAGGGCTCGACGGCGGCACGCTGCAGTTCGACCACGTCACGGTCGACAACACCGCCACCGCCGAGGTCAGCACCGACGCCACCTCGATGCTCAACCTCAATGGCGCGTCGATCCTCGGCGGCATCATCGACAATGCCGGCAACGCCGTCGTCACCGGAACCTCGATCCTGCACGGCGACACCGTGAGCAACGAGGGCACGATCACCGTCGGCAGCGGCGCCAGCCTCACGCTGCAAGGCGATAAGTCGCTGACCAACACCGCCACCGGCGCGATCACCGCCGCCGGCGGCACAATTACCTTCGTCGGCGCCGGCAGCGCCGGCAGCATCACCAACGACGGCGGCCACATCACCGCCGCCGGCGGCACCGTCACGTTCGACTCGACGCTGACCGGCGCGACCAACGACGACGGCGGCATCATCGCTGCCGGAGCCCACGGCACGGTCAACGTCGACGGCTTCGCCGACAACAATGCGCTGCTCAACGCCGGCGGCTTCGTCGAAGCCAA
>JASHQO010000180.1 GCA_030039105.1 Xanthobacteraceae bacterium | reverse complement strand
CCACCGCCATCACCTCGGGCCGCGACTCGAAGATCGCGGCATGGATGAAGCGCTCCAGATACGGCTGGCGCTTGTCGTTGACCGGCTCGCCCATCTGGTCGAACTCGATCAGGTCGTGGCGTTCGACCAGCTCCGGCGCCAGCGAGCGCGACATGAAGAAGCGCTTCGGATTGTCGGGATGGCGCACGCTGATATGGCCATAGGCGTCGACCACGTCTTCGTTGGACAGGATGCGGTTGGCAACCACGAGGTCGCGCAGGATATCGTCGAGTTGGCTCATGATGCTTTCCGTGTCGTTGGGTTATTGAGAGAGTGTTTCCCGGATGCGGTGCAGCACCATTAGCGCGTTCACGCGCGTCTTGCGCGCGCTATGGTGGTGCACCGCTGATCCGGGATCGTCGAAAACTCGGAATGTGCGGCGGTCCCTGGCCTGCAGCGCACCATTCCGCTTCGCTCCATGCTGCGCTGCGCCCGGGACACACATTCGCATTAGCCGTAAGTCGGCACGAACAGATCGTCGACCTGCACGGGCCTGTCGGTCAGGCCGAGCGTCTGCTGATAGGTGATGAGCGCTTCGATGGTCCGGCGATTCGGCTCGACCCCATAGGGCCACGGATCGCCGTTGAACACCTCCCAGATGTCGTCGATCTCGCGCATCAAGAACGGCGTCATGTAGCGCACGGCGCGCAGGTTGAACAATTTCCGCAGCGCGATCTGCTTCGATTTCACGAACGCATCGTACAGGCTCGTCGCCACGAACGGATACCGCTCGTAGACGCTCTTCTTGATGGCGACGGTGTGCATGATCGGGTAGATGCCCTTGCGCTTGTAGAGGTCCTTGTCGACGTCGACGAAATTCGGAAACAGCCGCGCGATATTCGGGTCGGTTCTGATTTCTTGCGGCAGGCTCGTCCCCAATGTCGCGTCGATCTCGCCCGCGGCCAGCAGTTGACCAAGCGTCTTATGGCTCTTGTTGTTCTCAATCGACATTTTCTTCAGGAGCGGCAGCACCGTCGGGGCGCCATGCGCGCCCGTTTCGTTCATGGCGCTCTGCACCCAGCGGACCTTGGTGAGATCGACGCCGAATTCGTGATGCAGGATGCCGTTGATGAAAATGGCGGCCGTCATCGTGTACAGCGGCACGCCGATGCGCTTGCCCTCGAGATCCTTCGGCGTCTTGATCCCGGACTTCTTGTTGATGGCGATGTAGCCCATGCGAAACGCGATCGACGGGAACACCGGGATGGCGACGAACGGGCATTCGTTGCGCGTGAACCGCTGCGTGAATTCGGAAAGCGAATATTCGGCGACGTCGAATTCCTGGCCGCCCGACATGCGGTCGAAGATCGGCCGCGGCTGGTCGATGGCGATGAAATTGAGATCGACGCCATCGGGCCCGACCTCGCCCGTGTACAGCGGCTGCATTCGGTCGTAGAGCCCGCACGCGAACGAAAGTTGCAGCTTGGCCATGGGCTTGCCGTCCTCCCTCACTGGGTCGCGGCGTTACGGTTAGCACGCCGTCCGGAGGGCAGGAAGACATCGCCTCGCCCCGGCCGGACGAGGGATTAATGCAATTCTTTACGAAGAATTTTCCCGATATTGCTCTTCGGCAGCGAAGCGCGGAATTCGATCACGTGCGGCCGCTTGTAATTGACCAGGCGCTCGCGCAGGAACTCCCGCAGCGCCGTCTCGGTCAGCGCCGGGTCGGCTTTGACGACGAACAGCTTCACCGCCTGGCCGGTATGCTCATCGGGTATGCCGATCACCGCCGCTTCGAGCACGCCCGGATGCTGCACGGCGATGTCCTCGACCTCGTTGGGGAACACCTTGAAGCCGGAGACGATCACCATGTCCTTCTTGCGATCGAGCAGCTTCAGATAACCTTCCCCATCGAGCATGCCGATGTCGCCGGTCTTGAGCCAGCCGTCGGCGGTGAGCACGGCCGCGGTTTCGGCCGGGCGTTGCCAATAGCCCGCCATGACCTGCGGCCCGCGCACCCAGACTTCGCCGTGACCGCCTATAGGAACGGCCGCGCCGTGATCGTCGCGGATGCTCACCTCGGTCGACGGCACCGGCAGCCCGACACTGCCGAGCTTCGGCGGCTGCCGCACCGTATTGATGCAGACCACCGGCGAGGCTTCGGTCAGGCCGTAGCCCTCGGTGACGTCGATGCCGGTGACGGCGCGCCAGCGCTGCGCCACCTCGCCCTGGATCGCGGCGCCGCCGCCGAGCGCGATCGACAGCGCGCTGAAATCGAGCGCGGCAAAGTCGTCGCGGTGCAGCAGCGCGTTGTACAGCGTATTGACGCCGGACATCACGGTCGGGCGCGCGCCGCGCATGATGCGAACGAGGCGATCGAGGTTGCGCGGATCGATCACCAGCACGTTGAGGCCGCCGACCTTGGCGAACGACAGCAGGTTCGCGGTCAACGAATAGATATGATAGAGCGGCAGCGGCGTCAGCACGCGCTGCTCGGCGCTTTCCTTGTCGGCGCCGGTCCAGGTCAGGCACTGCAGCGTATTGGCGATCAGATTGCGGTGCGTCAGCATCGCGCCTTTCGGCACGCCGGTAGTGCCGCCGGTATATTGCAGGAGCGCCACGTCCGTGGCCCGCGTCTGTGCATCCAAATAATGCTCGCCCGGCGCGCGGTTGCAGGCGTCCTGCATCATGGTGAAGGCATCGAAGCTCCAGGCCGGCACCGCGCGCTCGATATAGGAATTGGCGAAGTTGAACGCCCAGCGCTTGAGCGTCGGCACGAAGTCGCCGAGGCGGGCCACCACGACGTGGCGGATCGCGGTCTCGGCGATGACGGCTTCGAGCTTGTGGGCGAAATTCTCCATGATGACGATCACGGTCGCGCCGGAATCGGCAAGCTGCTCCTCGAGCTCGCGCGGCGTGTAGAGCGGATTGACGTTGACCGCGATCAGGCCGGCGCGCAGCGTGCCGAGAAACGCCACCGGATAGGCCAGCATGTTCGGCAGCATGATCGCGACGCGGTCGCCGGGCCGGCAGCCGACCTCCTCGCGCAGGAAGGCGGCGAGGGCGCGGCTGTCGCGATCCCACTCCGCATAGGTCATATGCGCGGTGAGCGACTCGAAGGCCGGACGCGCCGCGTGCAGCCGGCACGATTCCAGCAGCATCGCGTGCAGCGATGGATAGCGGTCTGCGTCGATGGTCGCGGGCACATCGGCCGGATAGGAGGCAAGCCAGATCGGATCGACCGTATCGGCCATGGCGAGCGGCAGCGCGCTCTCCGTAGGCAACGTCATGAGTTCGGTACTTTCCGGCCACCGCGCGGGGCGGCGGCCCATTTCGGCCAGGGATTCTTCCATCGCGACACCGACAATGCAAACGCGCGCAGTATTGGGCCGGCGCCTTAAGAATCTGAGAACTGGTCGCATTCCCATTGCGCCACGGGCGAGCGATAATGCGTAACGGTCAGAGGGAGAACCGCATGTTGCAGCACAGCAATTCGGCGAACGCGTTCGCCAAAGCACTCGCCGGAACGTTTATTTTCGCCGCAACGGCGGCGCCATGGCCGGCTGCCGCGGAGGACATCCTGGTCACCCAGTACAAGGCCGATCCGTCCGGCGCGGCCTACGGCGTCGGCATCGAGAAGGGCTTCTTCAAGGCCGCCGGCGTCGACATCGACGGCGTCATCAACGGCGAAGGCGGCGGCACCTCGGTGCGCGCCCTGATCGCCAGCGACCTCGGCTACGGCGAGACCTCGCCGGCCGCCGGCCTCGCCGCGATCAAGGAAGGCCAGGACATCAAGCTCGTCGACATCGGCTCGCGCTCGCTCGCCGACAACGTCATCATCGTGATGCCGAATTCGCCGATCAAATCGATGGCCGAGCTCAAGGGCAAGAAATTCGGCATCAGCAATCCGAAATCCCTGGGCGAGATGACGGCGGTAATCGCCGCCGAGAAGGCCGGCATCAACCCGGCGGACGTGCAGCGGGTCGCACTCGGCAACCTGTCGGGCGCGCTGACCGCGCTGGAGAACGGCGTCGTCGATGCCACCAGCATTCCCGGCATTTTGTTCATGATGCGCGGCGGCGAAAGCAAGTATCGCGTCATCATGGGGCCGAAGGATCTGCCGCTGCTGCCGGCCGCCGCCGGTTTTGCCACCGGCGACCTGATGAAGAAAAATCCGCAAAAGCTGCGCGCCATTCTCGCCGGCCGGCGCGAGGCGGTGAAGTTCATCTACGAGCACACCGACGAGGCCGGCAAGATCCTCGAAAAGGTCTACGCGCCGCTGCCGCCGGCCGACGTCGACGCCATGATGAAGCTGCTCGTCGAGGTGAAGTTCTATAGCGAAGGCCGCATCGAGATGCCGCTATTGGAGACCACGGTGCGCGCCATGAAATATGTCGGCATGCTCGACAAGGACATCGACTTGAGTAAATTCTACGACGCGTCCTTCTTGCCGTCAGACCTGCAGAAATGAAAGGTTGAAACCGTGCCGCGCGATGTTCACGCGCATATTGCCGCGGTAACGCGAACCTTTGCCGACGCCGGCAGTCAGCCGCCGGTGCACGCGCTCGGGCCGATCGATCTCGACCTGTACAAGGGCGAGTTCTTCGCCGTGGTCGGGCCGTCGGGCTGCGGCAAGTCGACCTTCCTCGAAGTGTTGGCCGGGCTGCAGCAGCCGAGCGCCGGCAGCGTGACGTTCGAGGACCGGCCGGTCGGCGGCGAAGTGCCCGACGGCATCGGCGTCGTATTTCAGGAGGACGCCAGCTTTCCCTGGCTCACGGTGTGGGACAATGCCGCGTTCGGCTTGCGCAGGAGCGGCGTCGCCGCCGCCGAGGTGCGCCGCCGGGTCGACGACGCGCTCGCCTTCATGGGCTTGAAGGATTTTGGCAAAGCCTACCCGGCGCAACTGTCCGGCGGCATGCGCCAGCGCGTCTGCATCGCCCGCACCTTGGTGCTGCAGCCGCGGCTCATTTTGCTCGACGAGCCGTTCGGCGCGCTCGACGCCCAGACGCGGCTCTTGATGGGCGATGAAGTATTGCGGCTGTGGCGGCGCACCGGCGCCACCGTGTTGCTCATCACCCACGCGCTCGACGAGGCGGCGATGCTCG
>JASHQO010000179.1 GCA_030039105.1 Xanthobacteraceae bacterium | reverse complement strand
GTCCATTCGCTGCGCGCCGCATTTTCCAGAAACGGATCGTTACGCAGCCGCGCTTCGAGCGCGCCGGTCTGATTGCGCACATTGTCATCGAGCAACGGCTTGACTTGCTTGGCGACGCTGAGCTTGAGGCCGCCGAGCGGCAGGACCACGTCGACGACGTCGACCTGCGCCGAGAGATTCGGCGCCAGCCGCCAGTTCGGCGCGATGGTCGGCTTCGCCGCGATGGTCACCGTGCCCTGGATATCGGCGTGCTGATCGAACGCCTTGCCGGCCAGGTTCTCCACCGACTGGCCGACGCTGCCGCCGATCAGGTTACCGACCGCGCCGGCGACCGAGTTGGCGCCGCTCGCGATCTGGCCGGTGGCCTTGAACGTGCCGGTGAGCGGCGTGACCACGACCAGCGCATCGGGGCGGCCCGATACCGCAAGCGGCCCGCGCGCAATGTCGAAAGCGAGATCGGCATTGGAGAGCAACTGCGACACCGGGTTCTGCGGCTTGCCGGAGAGGTTGCGCGGCGCGTGGGAATCGAGCGCATCGCGGATCGCCGCCAGCGCGATGGCGGCGGGCGCCAGCACCGTCGAGGTTCCGGTCAGCGGTTGCAGCGGCGGCACGGCGGTGAGCGCCGGCCGACCCTGCTGTAGCGACGGCGTGGCCGGCCACAGGCGATCGAGCAGGAAGCTCGCACCGAGAAACGAGACGACGACGATGACGGCGCCGACGACGATCGTGCGAAGATTCATCCGTCAGGTCCGCGGCGCAGTCACGCCGGCACTTCGCCCTTGAGCATGAGGCGGTAGAGGAAGCGCCGCTCGTTCATGTCGTAGTCGGGATTGGCCTGGTGCATGACGCTGCGGTTATCCCACATCACCCAGTCGCCGGGGCGCCATTTGTGGCGGTATTCATATTTCTTCTGGGTGGCGTGCTGCATCAAGCCGTCGATCAGCTTGAGCGCGTCGGCGTCGTCCATGCCGACGATGGATTCCATGCGCACCGGATTGAGGAACAGCGCCTTGCGGCCGTTCTCCGGATGGGTGCGCACCAAGGGATGCACGCCGGGCGGCGGTAGCTGCGCGCGGCTGTCGTCGTTAAGGCCCGACAGGGCGCGCGGGCTGTATTTGCTCTGATAGACGTGCACCGCCTTGAGCCCGTCGATCTTCTGCTTGGTCGATGCCGGCAGATCGTCGTAGGCGTCGTGCATGTTGACGTATTGGGTGTCGCCGCCGCTCGACGGCAGGTCGACCGCGAACAAGGTGGTGGCCTTCGGCGGCCGCGGATGGTTCGAGTGATCGGTATGGAACGTCTCGCCCGGGATCACGCGCTTGCCGTTCACGAAGATATCGTTGGAAACGTAATAGACGTCGGGATAGCCGGGGACGTGCTGCTCCTTCTTGTCGTGGACCTGCAGTTCGCCGAACAACTGCACCGCGGCCTTGAACTGGTTCGGATCGAAATGCTGATCCCGCATGACCAGCACGTGGTGATCGACGAAGGCGCGATTGAGCGTGGCCTTGGTGTCGCCGTCGATCGGCTGGTTAAAGTCGAGGCCGGTGACTTCGGCGCCGGTGTGGTCGGATAGCGGCGTGATGGCGAAGGACGTCATGGCAAATCCTCCCGCGGCTGTTGTTAGGAGGACGCTATCGCCGGGCCCCGGGAGGGTCAAGCAGCGGGCCGTCGCGTCGAAGCCGATCAGCGTATCCCGGCACGCATAAAGCTCTGCACGAATTGGCGCTGGAACAGCAGGAACGCCAGCAACAGCGGCGCCGAGGTCATCAACGTCGCCGCGGTGATGACCGACCAGTCGATGCCCTGATCGGTCGAGGCGAAAATCTGCAGGCCCACCGTCAGCGGCCGCGTGTTCACCGAGTTGGTCACGATCAGCGGCCACAGAAAATTGTTCCAGTGATAGCTGACCGAGACCAGGCCGTAGGCGATATAGACCGGCTTGGCGAGCGGCACGTAGACCTTGAGCAGCACCGCAAGCGGGCCGGCGCCCTCGACGCGGGCCGCCTCGTCGAGCTCGCGCGGCACCGATTTGAAGGTCTGGCGCAGGAGAAAAATGCCGAAGGCCGAAGCCATGTAGGGCAGGCCGATCGCCGGAATGGTGTCGACGATGCCGAGCGCGCTCATGGTGCGATAGTTCTCGACGATCAGCACGTCGGGCATGATCATGAGCTGCAACAGCACGAGAATGAACGCGAGGTCGCGGCCGGCGAAGCTGAAGCGGGCGAAGGCGTAGGCCGCGAGCGTGCACAGCACGAGCTGCGCGGCGAGGATCATGGTGACGAGGATGAAGGTGTTGAGGAAGTAGCGCGCGAACGGCGCCGCGTTCCAGGCCCGCACGAAATTCTCGACGGTCAGCGGCGCGTCGAGAACGAAATGCGCCGAATAGGCGCTGGGATGAATCGCCGCCCATAGCGCGTAGCCGAGCGGCAGGATCCAGACCAGCGCCAGCAACCAGGCGCCTGCGGTCTCCAAGGCCGCGCCGCCGCGGCCCGATGCCTGCAGCGCGCTCATTGGTAGTGGATCCGACGGTCGAGGACGACGAACTGGCCCAGCGCGAAGAACGCCAGCAGCGCCAGCAGCACCACGGTCAGCGTCGCCGCATAGGCGGTATCCCAGAACTTGAAGCCGGCCTCGTAGATGTAGAACAGCAGCAGCGCCGTGGCATTGTCCGGTCCGCCCTGGGTCATGACCACGACATGGTCGATCAGCCGGAACGAATTGATGATGGCGTTGATCAGCACGAACAGAGTGGTCGGCATCAAGAGCGGAAAGGTGACGCGGCGGAAGAAATACCAGCGGCTGGCGCCCTCGATGGCCGCCGCTTCGGCGAGCTGCGGCGACACTTGCTGCAGCGCCGCCAGATAAAAGATCATGAAGAAACCGGCGTCCTTCCACACCGCGACCGCGATCAGGCAGATCAGCGCCGTGTGCTGGTCGCCGAGCCAATTGGGAGTCGGGACGCCGAGCGCGCCGAGCATCTGGTCGAGCAGCCCGTAGCCCGGCGCATAGAAGAACAGCCAGATATTGGCGACCGCGATCATCGGCAGCACGGTCGGCGTGAAGAACGACAGCCGCAGGAACGGCCGGCCGGGGATCCTGCCGTTGACCCAGAGCGCCATCGCCAGCGCCAGCGCCATCGTCAAGGGAATGACGCTTGCCGCATAGACGATATTGTTGCTCACCGCCCGCCAGAACACCGGATCGGCGAGCATGGCCTGATAATTGTCGGCGCCGACCAACACCGCGGCGCGGCGGCCTTTTGGCGTCGAGTAGAAGCTGTCGATGATGGTGGCAACCGCGGGGAAGTGAGTGAACGTCGCCAGCAGCACCGAGGCCGGCAGCAGCAACAGCCAGCCGTGGATTTGCGGCGAAACCCGCCACCGCGGCGGCGGCACCACCGCCGTCGCGAGCTTGGTTTCTGGCCCGTGCATCACTGATACGGACGCAGGACGCGCACGGCTTCGGCCTGCGCGTCCTGCATGGCCTGCTGCGGCGTCTTGGCGCCGGCGAGCGCCGCCTGGATGCCGTCGTTGAGCGCCTTGGTGACGCGCTGGTTGTCGTGGGTCGAGAGCTCGGCGACGGCATATTTGAGTTGATCGCGCGCCACCGCGGCGGCCGGGAAGTCGGCGATATATGTCTTCATGGCGGCGGTGTCCCAGGCGTCCGGCCGGACCGCGACGTAGCCGGTCTGGATGCCCCAATCGGCGGCGCGTTCGGGCGACGTCATCCACTTGACGAACTTGAAGGCGGCGGCGCGCTCGTCATCGGACATCTTCTTGAAGAAATAGAAATTGCCGCCACCGGTCGGCGAGCCGCGGCCCTGGTGCGCCGGCAGCATGGCGACGCCGAACGGGAACGACGCGTTCTTGCGCACGTTGGTCAGGTTGCCGGTCGAGGTCCACATGATCGCGGTCTTCTTCTCGAAGAAATCCTTCGGCGTCGTGCCCCATTCGATGACGCCGGGCGGCTGAATCTTGTCCTTGCTGCTGAGATCGACCCAGAACTGCAGCGCGCCGACCACGCCCGGCGCGTCGAACGCGGTCTGCGTGCCGGCGGAGTTCATCAGCCGCACATTGTTGGCCGTGGTCAGGCCCTGGAACAGCCAGTACGTGAAAGACGTCGACGGAATTTCGACGGCCCACCGGCTGACATTGCCGGAGGCGTCGCGCTGCACGAGCTTCTTACCGTCGGCGACCAGCTCGTCCCAGGTGTCGGGAGCCTTGTCGGGATCGAGCCCGGCCGCCTTGAACGCATCCTTGTTCCAGTACATCACGATGGTGGAGCGCTGGAACGGGATGCCCCAGGTTTTGCCGCCGGTCTGGCTGTTTTCCATGAACGCCGGATAGAACGACTTCAGCCAGGCCTTATCGTCGTCGGTCCTCAGCAGATCGTCGAACGGTGCGATGGCGTCCTCGTCGATGAGCGTGAACATGTCGGTCGACAGCAGCACGGCAATATCCGGCGGCTCGCCGCTCTTGAGCGCGGTCAGCGCCTTGACCAGGGTGTCCTGATAGGTGCCGGCATAGATCGCCTTGATGGCGATGCCGGGATTGTCCTTTTCGAAATCGGCGACGTAGCCGTCGATGATCTTCGGGATCGGGCCGCCGACCGCGACCGGATAATAGAACGACAACGTGACGTCCTTGGCGGCCGCGACGGACGTCAGCGCCAGCAGCGCGGCACCGACTAGCGAAACGAGCCATTTCATCGTTGGGTGACCCATTGTTTGCTCCTTCAGGCGAAACAGAGACCGATTGCGGTGGCAGCATTCGCGTCGACGTCGTCGCGACGCACGCCGCTGGCGGCGTCGAAGAAATGCAAATGTTCGGGGCGCCAGCCGGCATGAACGGCGTCGCCGGCGCGATAAGCCGCCTTGCCCGGCACCCGCGCGGTGAGCGACTGGTTGCCGTAAGCGCAAGTGACGACGGTGTCGGCGCCGAGGAACTCCGAGCTCTGCACCCGCACCGGCAGGCCGGCGTCGCCAAGCGCGGCATCCTCGGGCCGGACGCCGAGCAGAACGCCGCCGCCGGTATCCAGGATGTTCATCGGCGGCGTGCCGATGAATTTCGCGGCAAAGATCGTCGCTGGACGCGCGTAAATCTCGTCCGGCGCCGCGGCCTGCTCGACCTTGCCGTCGCGCATCAGAATGACCCGGTCGGCCATGCTCATGGCTTCGCTCTGGTCGTGGGTGACATAGACCATGGTGATGCCGAGCTTCTGCTGCAGTGTGCGGATCTCGCGGCGCATCTCGGCGCGCAGTTGTGCGTCGAGATTGGACAGCGGCTCGTCCATCAGACAGACCGGGGTCTCGGCGATGATGGCGCGGCCGAGCGCAACGCGCTGCTGCTGGCCGCCGGAGAGCTGCGACGGCTTGCGCGCCAGCAAGGCGTCGAGCCCGAGCAGCGCCGCGACGCGGGCCAGGCGCCGCGTCCGCTCCGCCGCCGGCACTTTGCGCACGCGCAGGCCGAACAGAATGTTCTCGGCGACGGTGAGATGCGGAAACAGCGCGTAGGACTGAAACACCATGGCGATGCGGCGCTGCGCCGGCGGCAACGCCGTGACATCGGCCCCGCCGATGGAAATGCGGCCGCTCGACACCTGTTCGAGCCCGGCAATGAGACGCAGCGTCGTCGACTTGCCGCAGCCCGACGGGCCGAGTAGCACCAGCAGCGAAGCGGCCGCCGCCTCGAAACTCACATTGTCGACCGCCCGCGTCGCGCCCCAGGCCTTGCTGACGTTCTGAACCGCGATCTGCGACACCGGCTCTGCCTCGCGAACGGTCGGTCACGATGCCGGTAAATCATTGTATTGTGAAGCCCATGTTGCGGCATCCGGCCGGAGGACAAGCGCGTGGCACCCTACGTTTTGGCGATCGACCAGGGCACGACCTCGACCCGGGCCAGCCTGTTTCGCGCCGACACCTCGGTCGCCGCCTTCGCGCAAGCCGAATTCCCGCAGTATTTTCCGGCCGACGGCGAAGTCGAGCACGAGCCGGAAGATTTGTGGCGCACCACGGTCGAGTGCTGCCGCGGCGCCATGGCCAAGGCCGGCGCCAGCGCCAAGGACATCGTCGCCATCGGCATCACCAATCAGCGCGAGACCACCTTGTTGTGGGATCGTGCGACCGGCCGCGCCGTGCACCGCGCCATCGTCTGGCAGGACCGGCGCACCGCCGCGCACTGCGCGCGGCTGAAGGCAGCCGGACATGAGGCCGCGTTCGCAGCAAAAACCGGGCTGCTGCTCGATCCGTATTTCTCCGGCACCAAGCTTTCCTGGCTGCTCGATTGCGCGCCCAACGTGCGCGACCGCGCCGAGCGCGGCGAGTTGGCGTTCGGCACCGTCGACACGTATCTGCTGTGGCGGCTCACCGGCGGCAAGGTGCACGCGACCGACGCGACCAACGCCTCGCGCACGCTGCTGTTCGACATTCATCGCGGCTGCTGGGACGACGCGCTGCTGGCGTTGCTCGGCGTGCCGAAACCGGTTTTGCCGCAAGTGCTGGATTCGTCCGCCGCGTTCGGCGTGACCGATCCAAAACTGTTCGGCGGCGCCATTGCGATTCATGGCATTGCCGGCGACCAGCAGGCGGCCCTGATCGGCCAAGCCTGCTTCACGCCGGGCATGGTCAAATCGACCTACGGCACCGGTTGCTTCGCTCTCATCAACACCGGGCGCACTCCGGTGGCGTCGAAGAACAGGCTCGTCACCACAGTCGCTTATCAGCTCGGCGGCGAGCGCGCCTATGCGCTTGAAGGTTCGATCTTCATCGCCGGCGCCGCGGTGCAATGGCTGCGCGACAGCTTGCACGTGGTGCGGAGCGCCGAAGAAACCGGCGCGCTGGCGCCGGAGGCGGACCCGACCCAGGAGATCGTGCTGGTGCCGGCCTTCGTCGGCCTCGGCGCGCCCTACTGGCGGCCCGACGTCCGCGGCGCGCTGTTCGGGCTCACCCGCGCCACTGGGCCGCGCGAGTTGGCGCAAGCAGCGCTGGAAAGCGTGTGCTTCCAGACCGTCGATCTGCTCGCGGCGATGCGGGCGGACTGGCACGACGCCGCGAGCGCGCTGACGACATTACGCGTCGACGGCGGCATGGCGAACTCCGATTGGACCATGCAGCGCCTCGCCGACCTGGTCGGCTGCACCGTCGACCGGCCGCGGGTCCGCGAAACCACGGCGCTCGGCGCCGCCTATCTGGCCGGCCTCCACGCCGGATTCTTTCCCGAGCCGGATCGTTTCTCGGAGCATTGGCAATTGGAGCGCCGCTTCACCCCGCAGATGGACGCGGACTCGCGCGAGCGAAAGCTTGCCGGCTGGACCTCGGCGATGCGCCGGCTGCTGAGCTGAAATCAACGGAGGAATCAAAATGTATAGAACGCTTGGCCGCGCGGCGGTCGTTACGCTGGTCGCGACCGGCGCCGCCATCGCCCAGTCCGCAAGCCCGCCACCGCCTGAGGTGGTGAAAGATCTGGCGCCAACCGGAACGCTGCGCGCGGCGATCAATGCCGGCAATGTCGTTCTGGTGCAGAAAAGCGCCTCGGCAGTGAGCGGTGTAACCGTGGACTTGGCGAATGAGCTGGCACGACGCCTGGGTACGCCCGTCGCGCCTACGGTCTACGACACCGCCGGCAAGGTGACCGACGCGGTGAAGAGCGGCGCCTGGGACATCGCCTTTCTCGCCGTCGAGCCGGCGCGTGCCGCGGTCATCGGTTTCACCGCACCCTATGTCATCATCGAAGGCACCTACATGGTGGCGAACGATTCACCACTGAGGACGACCGCCGACGTCGATCGCGACGGCGTCCGCATCGCCGTGGCCCGCGGCTCGGCCTACGATCTCTATCTGTCGCGGACGCTGCAGCACGCGACGCTGGTGCGCTATCCGAGCCCATCCGAGGCGTTGCAGGGATTCATCGCCGACAAGCTCGATGCCGCGGCTGGGGTGCGGCAATTCCTCAACGCCTTCGCCAAGACCAATCCGGCCATGCGGGTGATGCCGGAGCATTTCCAGGACATCAGGGAGGCGATGGGCACGCCGCTCGGCCGCGACATCGGCCTGCAATATCTCCGCGGCTTCATCGAGGAGATGAAGGCCGGCGGGTTTGTGGCGAGCTCGCTGGCGCGCGCCGGCCAGGCCGACGCCGTCGTCGCGCCGCCGGCCGCGGTGACGAAATAAAAGGCCGCCCGGTGTCCCGGGCGGCCCTGCGTGGATCGCGTCTTGCGGATCGATCCGTTTTAGCCCCACCGGATCGCGATGGCGCCGGCAATCGAGCGGGCGCGGGTGCGCACTGCGTGGCCGTCATTGCCGGACTCGACGAGCCACCGGCCATCCTCCTCGCCGACGATCTTGCCGACGTGATGGGCCCAGACCACCACAGCGCCGACGCCGGCCGGTCCGGCATGGCCCCAATGCGCCCAGTTGCGCGCCAAATTATATTCGGGACCGGGGTCGCCGCCGACCAGTTGCCGCATTTCCCAGCCGCACCAGGCAGCCGGGCGGGCGCCGACGCCGCCGCGATAAGTGGCGGTCTCCGAATAGCCATCCCGCGAAGGCGTGGCGGAGAACGATCCCGACGTCCACGACCGATCTTGCGCCATTGCAAAGAGGTGCCGCACGACATGCCTGTGCGCTGCGTAGCGCGCGGCATACCCGAAATGACGCGGGTGCGCCTGTGCGGACTGCGAAAAAACGACAACGGCCGCGACGGCGGCCATCAGGGTCGTCAACTTCATACGCTTCACTCCTACTTTAGTTCGACTCGCAGATTCCGTTTTCCTCCCTTTTGGTCGGCCTCGACTTTCACGTTCGCCAGCAAACAAAAGCCTCGCCAAACCATTTAAGGTCTGGCGAGGCTAACGCCGACGAACGCGCCTCACTGAGGTCGAGTCACCGCGGCGTCATAGCACCATCGCGCCAGCCGAGATGGCCGCGGTATGCATGGCAACTATTTGCTTGCCGGGACGGCACGCCAAATTTTGGCCCGGTTTGGACTAACAAAAAACAAGGCATTTATTTGTTTGGTTGAGTCCGCTTTGCGCCGCAAATCTTAACGCGAACGACTGCGCACCGCCGCGTCGATTTGCTGCGGCGTCACCGGCGTGCGGTTGAACTCGGCTTTGAATTCGCGCAGAGCGTCGGACACGGCGTTGGCGATCACCGCGGGCGGCGCGATCGGGCCGCCCTCGCCGACGCCCTTGACGCCGAACGGATTGAGCGGCGACGGCGCGTGCTGGTGGATCAGCGTGATCGGCGGCAGCTCGCAGGCCGTCGGCAGCATGTAGTCGGCGAGCGTCGTGGTCAGCGGCTGGCCGGCGGCGTCAAAATTGATGTCTTCGAGCAGCGCGCCGCCAAGACCCTGCACGGCGCCGCCGACGATCTGGCCCTCGACCAGCATCGGATTGACCACCACGCCGCAATCGTGGGCGATGACGTAGTTGTCGACGCGCACGCGACCGACCTCGATGTCGACCTCGACCACGGCGGCATGCACGGCATACGACCACGTCACCGTAGGCGGCTCGAAGTAATAAATCTCCTCGAGCCCGGCATCGACCCCCGGCGGCCGGCCGTTGTCCCAGCCCGGCCGCGCGGCGGCCGCGACCTTGGCCAGCGAAATCTCGGCGCCCGGCACGCCGACGATGCCGACGTGGCCGCGGCGCAGCTCGAGGTCGGCCGCGGAGCATTCCAACATGTTGGCGGCTATGGCGAACACCTTGTCGCGCAGTTTTTCCGTGGCGCCGTGGATCGCCGCCGACAGCGTCACCGTGCTGCGGCTCGCAATAGTGCCGAAACCTACGGCGATCGCCGCCGTGTCGGCGAGCGCGATCACGACGTTGTCGGGATCGACTTGCCAGGCATCGGCCACCACCTGCGAGAAAATCGTCTCCATGCCCTGCCCTTGCGGACAAGCGCCGGAAGCGAGGTAAATCTTTCCCGAGGGATCGATGCGAAGGAGCGCGCTCTCGAACGGCCCGACGCCGGTGCCCTCGACATAGCAGCCGAGGCCGAGGCCGAGATAGCGGCCGTCGCGCCGCGCCGCGTGCTGGCGCTGGCGGAACGCCTCGACGCCGCCCAGCGCGGCCAGCGCCTTTTGCAACGCCGCCGGGTAGTCGCCGCCGTCGAGCACGATCGGCTGGCCGTCGCGATACGGCATGCCGACCGCATAAGGCATCTCGGCGGCGGGAACCATGTTGCGCAGACGCACTGCGGCGGGCTCGAGGCCAAGCTCCGCGGCGACGAGGTCCATGGAGCGCTCCATGGCGAAGGTTGCTTCCGGCCGGCCGGCGCCGCGGTAGGGCGCGTTCGGCACCTTGTTGGTGGCGGCGATACGGCCAGCGATCGCGATGGCGTCGATCTTGTACGGCCCCGGCAGATGCACGGCGGTGTTGTAGGCGATGCCGGCGCCGATCGGATTCCAGGCGCCGCAATCGACCACGAAGTTGTCGCGCAGCGCCAGGATGCGGCCGCTGTCGTCGAAGCCGACCTCGACCTCGTGAATCTGGTCGCGCGAATGGCATGAGCAGAGCAGATGCTCGCGGCGGTCCTCGATCCACTTCACCGGCCGGCCGAGCCGGCGCGCCAGATACGGAATCAACAAGTCCTCGGGATAAACGTGGCCCTTGACGCCAAAGCCGCCGCCGACGTCGAGCGCCACGCAGCGAACGCGCGCCTCGGGCAGCCTCAACACGCCCGCCGCCTCGCGCCGCACCCAATGCACGACCTGCGTCGCCGACCAGATCGTCACCGCGTCGCTGCGCGCATCATAGAAGCCGACCACGCCGCGGCATTCCATCGGCATTGCGGCGTAGCGGTGATGATGAAAGCGCCGCCGCAGCTTGTGCGGAGCCCGCGTAATGGCGGCATCGGCGTCGCCCTTGCCGACGCTGAAAGCGCCGATCAGGTTGGTGGCGAATTTGTCGTGGACGATGGTGGCGCCCGCATCCAGCGCCCGCTCGGGATCGAGCATGGCCGGCAGCGGCTCGAGATCGAGCGTCACCAACTGGGCGGCGTCTTCGGCCGCGTAGCGGCTCTCCGCGACGACGACCGCAACCGCCTCGCCGACGTGGCGGACCTTGTCGTAAGCGAGCAGCGGCTGCTGCGGATTGATGAATTTGTGCTGCACCAGCGCCGTCCACTTGCTCGGCAACGCGAGTTGCGTGTCGGAGACCGGCGGCAGTTCGCGGGCGAGCTCGGGCCCGGTCAGCACGTGGATGACGCCGGGCGCCGTCGCGGCACGCGCCACGTCGATGGCTTTGATCCGCGCGTGGGCGACTTCGCTGCGCACCAGCACGGCATGCAGCATGCGCGGCAATTCGAAATCGGCGATGTATTGGCCGCGGCCGGTGAGCAGCCGGCGATCCTCGCGCCGCGTCATGGCGCGGCCGATGAAGGGCGTTTGCGGAAGCTCGTTCATGCCGCCGCGAGTGTGGAACGCGGTTTTGGTGGAATCAATCCACGCCGGGGCGGCCGACCGCGACATAGCGGAATTGCGCGCGTCGCATCTCGTCGGCGCGGTAGATGCTGCGCAGAACTAGCGGCGCCGGCATACTCTTTAGCCACGTGAGAGCGAGAGCATGGAATTGCACTACGCCACTCGCTTGAGGCGGTCCATTTCCTGTGCGAACTCGAATCGCAATTGATTGGCCTCCTCATCAGGCAACCACCTTGCCATATTCGGAAACACGGTCTGCCACATTCGGGCATCGCGCTCCGACCACGGCATTTTTTTGGCCGACTTTGCTTTTTCGAGCAAGGCTTTCAAGCGCGAACGAATAGCTTCTGGGTCCGGATTTGAGTGTTGCTGGGGTGCCTGTAAACGATCCTCTCCGGCACCGAACAGGCTCGCTTGTGCGGGGCTTCTTCCAAACAAATCAGTCTTATCCGTCACTTGGCTCTTGTCCCACGGCAGCGAGGCCTAGCGCCTCGCGAGTTAGTGTCTCGTGCAATGTTGCCTCCAGAACGATATCGGCTTGTGCGAACAGATCAATCAGTTCCGCAATACGCCCACAGATATCTCGTAATTCCTGCACAAGAGCGAGGTCCGCCGGCAGTCCAACTCGCGCCTCAAGCCAGCGCGGTAGGAGGCGGTATCCGCTAACCGAGAAGTCCCACACACCTTGCGGCACCCCCGTGATTCGGCCGGCCCCATTATCGCACAGACTAATCGCGCCATCCTGATATTCGACCGGCGCCACCGTACCCCGCGGCTCGGTAGTAACGCGCACGAATTCCCGTCGAAGGTACGCCGCGTTCGGCTGCCGGGCGAAAGTCTCGATCGCCCTGATCTCGCGGCCTAGGCGCACCGCATTTTGAAAAACTCGATACTGCGCAGGGAACGGCACATGAGGGAACACGTCCTCAAGATCCTCTGCAAAGCGAAGAGTGTAAGAAGTTGCGGAGAGCAGGCAGAGTACTGCATCGAAAATGTCTTCCGCTGCAATTGGCTCGCCATAGGCGGCGCTTAGGCTTGCGATGAGACTTGGTGAAATATTCACTGCGGCGATGTCGGGCCGCCGATTGTGGAGTGGGAACGCGTAACCCCCGCGACCACTAAAAGCATGATAGTCGGGAAGAAGAGCGTGGCACCAGACTGCCGGGCCGAGGCCAGTGCCAAAAGGCATGGCGTAGAGACCAACGTTCTGCGACCCCCACACGCGTTGCATGGCAGGTCCGGGTCGATTGAGTAATTTAAGGTCATTGTAGAACCATCGTCTGTCGAACGGACGATAGCAATAATATCTTTCAAAGGAGACTTCGTAGCGCGCCGCTCGGCTGCCCAGAAAACGAGAAACCTGCGGACGCAGCCGGGCTCGCAAAGGACTAACAAAAACGTCATCGTTTCCACTCTTCATCCCGGATTTCGAAAACGGAAAAACTTCTCTTATGCTGAGCCACTCGCCATTTCCGAAAGGCTCAGGTCTCATATCGTCGAGAAGGCCGCGCGCAACCCTAATGGCATTCGGCGGCATACCTACTTCGGCACGCTTCAGTAGCCAGTCAAGCTTCGCTCGCCGCGAAAAGAGTCCCTCCGCCCAACTGTCCTGATAATAAACGTCTGCCACCTGCCCTTTCGCCTTTCTGCCATCGGCGATGGCGATCGTAATCGCTGTCCCGACCTGGATGTTGAAAACGCCTTGATCGGCATCAACGCCGGCGCGCTCGCCACGGCGCACATCGCCCCGCAAATCAATGATTTCGATGCGATCGAAGCGCTCACGCAGCATCTTGCGCAATCCGGCATAAGGCCAGCCGGTCAGATACTTGCGATTACTGATGAAGGCGATCACACCTCGTTCCGGCGCATTCTCCGCCTCAAACAACTTCCAGATCGCCCAACGCCAGAATGCCACCGACAATTCAGGAAACGTGTTGAGCTGGTTGCCTTGACCGGCATTCCGAACTGGCTCCTTGATGTCGTCCCAAATTCGATCCAGCCAGTCGCCGACCAGCGTGTGATTCTCACCTTCCAGCAATCGTCGGTAAGGTGGATTGCCAATGATGGCCAAAATAGGCTGCTCGGCCTTGATCCGATTGGCTTCGCGTCGCTCGTCGGCAATTCCTTCCGACACGAACCCGAGCGGCCCTGCCGGTGCTGCCGCGCCGGGCTCAGCCAAGGTATCGGCCAAATAGACGCCAAGCCGCGGCAGTTGGAGCAATTGTCTTTGCTCGCCATCGGCGTGCGGCGAATGCCGCAGCGCATGATGAAGCCGGTAGTGCGCAACCGCATAGGGGCCGACCAATAGTTCAAAGCCGAACATCCGGTGCGCCAGATTTTGCAGAGCGAGCGCTGCCATTCCCTCGCCGGCCTCCGACTCCTGCGCCCTGACCCGCTCCGCAATGCCGAGCAGAAATGTGCCCGTGCCCGTTGCTGGATCGAGTATCGTGACGTTCGGGTCACGCAAACCTCGCGTTGCAAGATTATCGCGAACCGCACGATCGAGTGCGCTGTCCATATAGCGGACGACCTCGACCGGAGTGTAGTAGACGCCGAAACGTGCACGCGCCTCCGGATCGAACGTCTGAAGGAAATTCTCGTAAAAATAGAGAATAGGATCATATCCGCTCGTCGGGACGGCAAGAATTTCAGGCGCAAAGCTGTTGACGGTGTCGCGCATGACGTCGAAGCCGACGCCGACATCGTGGACGACCTCGTCGAGGCTAAGCACGCGCAAAGCCGTTCGCATCAACGGATGCTCCTCCGGCATGTGCTGCCACGCGTTAGCACCAACCGCCGCTCCAGTTCCCTCGCGAACCAACAGCAATCCGAACGCGAGCGTTTGAGCGAAAGCGGCTGAAAACAGGGCGTCGAAATCTTTCGCCGCGTACCCGCCTGCCTCGGGATGCGCATACAGGACATCGCGAAACTCTTGCCTCACTTGCAGTAGCGCGTGTCGTCGATTGCCTCCGTCGTGGATTTCCGCCAACCGATCGCGAACAATGCCTCGGACTAGACGCGCAGAGTAAGCCATCAACTCGGCAAGATGCTCGGCATCCCGAGCATTTGGTTCTTGTCCTGCACCGGCAGCAAGCATCTCGATCGAATGCAAAAATTCGGATGCATCGAATTCGGCAATTGCACAATTTGCGCGGTCGTCGTCTTGATCGGCCCGAAGCGTACGCTCGGGCACAACAGTCGCCGGATTACCGACATCCTCATCACGGTGAAACAAACGAAATTCAATAAAATTGCATGTCGCCCAACAACTCAATTCCTTGAAACGCTCAAACTGCTTTTGATCCTGCTGGCGCCAACGGGTGGGATCGGCCGACTTTGTGGGCGCTTTCAGTTCGACAAAGGCACGTGGCGGCGACCCTTGCCTCACTAGGGCGATATCTGGCCTTCCCACGCCCGCGTTTCGATACTCCGGAACAACAGTGAGATTTGGAGCGAGGGGCAACAGCGGAAGCAATCCTTCCAACAATTGTTGGAAGGCCGGGGCAAGCGCTGTTTCAGGAACATCCGCATTCGCTCTACGGAGTTCTCTGATGCGGTGCGCGTATGTTTGCAGAAGTGAGACGACGCTCATTGAATGGTGCCGCCACCGTCTCGAATATTATTTCCCATAGGTGACGGCTCAAGCACATGCAAGTGGCCCACTTTGAGTTATCAGCACTTTTCAGGGAATGCGGCACTAATCCACGCCGGGGCGGCCGACCGCGACATAGCGGAATTGCGCGCGTCGCATCTCGTCGGCGCGGTAGACGTTGCGCAGGTCGACGATCACCGGCTGTGCCATCGCGCTCCTGAGGCGGCCGAGATCGAGGGCGCGGAACTGCTCCCATTCGGTGGCGATGACGACGGCGTGCGCTCCCTCGGCGGCGTCATAAGCGTTGCCGCAATACTGCACGCCGGGCAGGTGCGGCTTGGCCTGCTCCATACCGGCCGGATCGTAGGCGCGCACCTTGGCGCCGAGATCTTCCAACGCGGTGATGAGCGGGATCGCCGGCGAATCGCGGGTGTCGTCGGTGTTCGGCTTGAAGGTGAGCCCCAGCACCGCGATGGTCTTGCCGCGCACCGAACCGTCGAGCGCCGCCACCACCTTGCGCGACATGGCCCGCTTTCTCTGATCGTTGACCGCCGCGACCGCCTCGACGATGCGCAGCGGGACGCCGTGGTCCTGCGCGGTCTTCAGCAGCGCCGAGGTATCCTTCGGGAAGCATGAGCCGCCGAAGCCCGGCCCGGCGTGCAGAAACTTGCCGCCGATGCGGTTGTCCATGCCGATGCCGCGCGCCACCTCGTTGACGTCGGCGCCGACCTGCTCGCACAGGTCGGCGACCTCGTTGATGAAACTGATCTTGGTGGCGAGGAAGGCGTTGGCCGCGTATTTGATCAACTCGGCGGTACGGCGGCTGACATAGAACATCGGTGGCGCGTTCAGATAGAGCGGCCGGTACACTTCGGCGAGCACGGCGCGGGCGCCGGCGTCGGCGGTGCCGATGACGATGCGATCAGGGTGCTTGAAGTCCTGGATGGCGGCGCCCTCGCGCAAGAACTCCGGATTGGACACCACCTGGATGTCGGCGTCGGGGCGTTTCTCGCGCAGGATGCGCTCGATCTCGTCGCCGGTGCCGACCGGCACCGTGGATTTCGTCACCACAACGGCGGTGGCGGCAAGGAGCGGCGCGATCTCGCGCACGGCATCGTAGACGAAGCTCAGATCGGCGTGGCCGTCGCCGCGGCGCGACGGGGTGCCGACCGCGATGAACACGGCCTCCGCGTCGTTGACGGCCGCGGTATCGACCGCGAACTGCAGCCGCTGCTGGCGGACATTGGCGTCGACCAGCTCGGCGAGGCCGGGCTCGAAGATCGGAACCTCGCCGCGATTGAGCGCCGCCACCTTGCGCGCATCCTTGTCGACGCAGGTGACGTGATGGCCGAAATCGGCGAAGCAGGCGCCGGAGACGAGCCCGACATAGCCGGCACCGATCATGGTCACGCGCATCGAAAGCTCCTTGGCGACTCAAATCTCATCCGGCCCGGCGGCCGGCGTGGACGTACCTTCGAACGCATCGATTGGCGCGCCCGGCGCGGCGCGCGCCTGCTCGCGCATCAACGCCAGCCAGCGCCGGCCGAACAATGCGGCAACCAGCACGCCGTAGAAGGCGCCCCCGGCCGCCGCCAGCAGCAATAGTTCCGACTCAGTGCGAAACCTGGACAGCGACGATAACAAATATGTGACGGCGGGCGCGGCGACCGCCAGGAAGATGAAAAACGCAAAACCGGCAACGGCGAGCTTGGTCAGCGATGCTTTCAAGGTCGCGTCCGAGGCGATCAGACCGGCGCGCGACGCCAGCCACAGCACCAGAATGAAATTGATCCAAGCGCCGAGCGAGGTGGCAAGCGCAAGCCCGACCTGCGCCAGCGGCCCCATCAGCGCGATCTTGAGCGCGATGTTGACCGCGGTGCCGGTCAGCGCCGCCTTGACCGGGGTCGCGGTGTCGCCGCGCGCCAGGAACGGCGCCACAACGCTGCGGATGAGCACGAAGGGAATGAGCCCGACGGTGTAGGCGACAAGCGTCATTGCCGACGCATGGGCATCCTCGGCGGTAAACGCGCCGCGCATGAACAGGCCCTTCATGATCAGATCCGGCACCACCATGAAAGCGACGACGCAGGGAATGGCGAGCAACAGGGCGAATTCGATGGCGCGGTTTTGCGCCGCGCGGGCACCGGCGTGGTCGCCGGAGCTGACGCGATGGGTCATTTCCGGAACCAGCACGGTGCCGACCGCAATGCCGATGACGCCGATCGGCAATTGATCAATGCGGTCGGCGTAATAGAGCGCCGACAGCGCGCCGGCGGTCAGGAAGGTCGCGATGATGGTGTCGGCGAACAGCGCTAGCTGGGTGCCGGCCGAGCCGACGGTGGCGGGAATGAGCGCCTTGAAGAAGCGCTTGACGTCGTCGTCCCAGTGCAGCGCGTGAAACGACGTCATGACGCCGGCGCGCCAGGCATCGCCGCCGACCAGCGCCGCTTGCAGCACGCCCGATATCAGCACGCCCCAGGCCGCAGCATGGCCGGCAGATGGGAACCACCAGGCCACCGCGAGCGTCGCCATCATCGCCACGTTGAGCAAAGTCGAGGCGGCGGCGGCAGCGGCGAAGCGGTTGAGTGCGTTGAGGATGCCGCCCCACAGCGTCACCAGCGTGATCAACAGCAGATACGGGAACGTGATCCGCGTCAGGCTCACCGCGAGGGCGAATTGCTGCGGATCGCGGGAAAAGCCGGGCGCCAAGAGATCGATGGCCTCCGGCGTGAAGAGCCACGCCAGCGCCAGCAGCACGATTTGCGTGGCCAGCAGCAGCGTGAAGATGCGGTCGCCGAACTGCTGTGCCGCCTTGTCGCCGCCCTGGGTGCGGATGCGGGCATAGGCGGGAATGAACGCGGCGTTGAATGCCCCCTCGGCGAAAATGGCGCGGAAATGATTGGGGAGCCGGAAGGCGACGAAGAAGGCGTCGGCGACCGGCCCGGCGCCGATGATCGCCGCCAGCATGACGTCGCGCAGAAAGCCGGTCAGCCGCGAGAGCAGGGTATAGCCGCCGACGGTGAGAATGCGACCGATCATGCCTATCCTTACCACCCTGCCCTGCAGCGGGAGGAGCGGCCGGGCGGGGAAATTAGCCGAACTGCCGCATTGCCCCTACCCGATCGCGCTTGGCGCGATCGGCCTCTCCCTTTGCGGGCGGACGCAAACTCAGCTCGTGAGCGCCCGGCGTACCGCCTCGATGATGCGATCCTGGACCGGCGCCTCCAGGTAAGCGTGCATCGGCAGGCTGATCACCTCGTCGGC
>JASHQO010000012.1 GCA_030039105.1 Xanthobacteraceae bacterium | reverse complement strand
GCTCGAGATCAAGGGGACGCCGGGAATAATCATCGGGCGTGAGATCGCCAACGGCGCCCCCAACATGGCTCAGCTTAAGGGCATGATCGCCGGGTTGCGCAAGTCGAATTAGCGTTGCAGTCGCGTATTCTTGGTTGATTACGTGCTGAGGGAGCTGACGCCTGATAGATGCGTTGAAGCGCGCGAGGAATCGGCGGACCTCGCGGCGACAGCAGCCGCTGCGCGCGTTCGCATCGCCGACCCTGAAATCCGGCAAGAGTTCGCCGTCCGGTTCAGGTGACGAAACCAGTCGGCGCATCGTATTGGGCGGCCAAAAGCGAGGAGACCACCGGCATGATGGAAGGCTTCGAGCGAACGACGCTCAGTGTAAACGGCATCCACATCGTTCTGCGGCATGGCGGTAAGGGGCCGCCGCTGTTGCTGATTCACGGCAATCCCTTCACCCACCTGTCCTGGAACAGGGTGGCGCCGGATCTGGCCCAGCATTTTACGGTGGTGACGCCGGACATCCGCGGCTATGGCGACAGCTCAAAACCCGATGGCGGCGGCGACCATTCCGCGTACTCATTCCGCGAGATGGGCAAGGACATGGTCGAGGTCATGAGCAAGCTCGGCTTCGACACCTTCTATGCCGCCGGACACGATCGCGGCGCGCGCGTGCTACACCGCATGTGCCTCGATTATCCGGACAAAGTGACCAAAGCCTGCTTCGTCGACATGTTGCCGCAGCACTACCTGTTGAACAATGTAAGCTTCAATTGGGCAAAGTTCTCCTGGCACTGGTTCTTCATGATCCAGCCCAACCCTTTTCCCGAGACGATGATCAACAACGATGCGGAATTCTTTATCCGCAAGAAGTTATCAAAGACCAGTCAGGGCACGGCTTTCTTCGTGCCGGAAGCGCTCGGCGAATACATCCGCTGCATCAAGAACCCGCGCACAGTGTACGCGATGTGCGAGGATTACCGCGCCACCGTCTCTTGCGATCTTGAGATGGACACCGCCGACTTCAAGGCGGGCAAAAAGGTGACATGTCCGACCTTCCTGTTATGGGGCGCCACCGGCGGGGTCGGTCGCAACCATGATGCCAGGAAAATCTGGTCGGAATACGCGACCAACATCGTCGGCACGCTTGCGGCGCCGTCCGGTCACTATGTGCAGGAAGAAGCACCCGGGGAGACGTTGCGGGCCATGCTGAAATTCTTCGGCGATCGGTCGTTTGCCTCCAATGCCAGCGCGAAAAGCACTGAAACCAAAGACGAGGCCATAGCCTCGCGACAACAGGCCTGACTGACGTTACCGAAAAGCCACGCGCTTTTTGGTAGCAATCAACAAGGCTGAAAACCAGGGAAACGCGCCGTGCCGATTCAATCGAAGACCCTGACCGTCGGCAAGAAAATTTTCGCACTACTCTGTATGAATGCGGTCATCATGTATATCGATCGCAGCAACTTATCCATCGCCGCGCCGATCATCCAAAGCGAGATGGGTTTGAGTAACGTGTCGATCGGTGCGGCATTCTCGGCATTTTCCATAACCTATGCCGGCTTCATGATCGTCGGCGGCCGGATCGGCGACATCATCGGCTCGCGCCTGGGCCTCACCATCTGCGGCATCCTCTGGGCCATCGGCACCGTCTCGACCGGGCTGGTCGGCGGGCTCATCACGCTGATCGTGGCGCGGGTTGTGGTTGGCGCCGGCGAATCCGCCGTCTATCCAATCTCCTCCTCAGTCATAGCCCGCTGGATTCCGGCGGAGCGGCGGGGTTCTGCGCAAGGAATCATGCACGGCTGCGGACGCCTTGGCGCGGCGCTGGCGCCCGCTGCAGTGACGTCCCTGGTACTTTCATTCTCATGGCGCTGGGCATTCATCATCCTGGGCGCAGTCAGCCTGATCATGACCGTCGTGATCTCGGTGTTTCTGCGCGACGATCCGCGGCTACATCCAGGCGTCACGCGCGAGGAGCTCGCATCGCTCGGTCATGACGACAAGAAAATCGCCCGCGCCGAGGTGATGCGTTCGCCGCCGATTGTGTGGTCGGAATTCATCGCCAAGGTGTGGCCTGCCACGGTGGTTTCTTTCATCTATGGCTGGTTCTCCTGGTTCCTCCTGAGCTGGGTTCCGCTTTATTTTTCTCGTGCTCACGGGCTGGAGATCAAGAAGGTCGCGTTGTTCTCGACCTTGGTGCTGATCTTCGGCGTGCTTGGAATGGTCAGCGGCGGATTGGCCACGGATTTATGGCTGAAGCGCACCGGCAGCTTGCGCCGCGCGCGCCGCGACACCATCATCGTCTCGTTCCTGGCCGCGCTGATCTGCATCGTGCCGCTGGTATTTACCTTGGACCTCATGGTCGATGTCGTCTCGCTCGCGCTGGGATATTTCTTCATCGAATGCGCCGATTCATCGATCTGGATGCTCGGCATGGACGTGCTGCCCGAGCATTCGGCGACCTCGACCGCCACCGTCAACACCGGCTTTGCCACCGCCGGCGCGGTCTCGCCGATCATCGTCGGCTGGCTGCTCGATGCGACCCAAAGCTGGAACGACGTTTTCATCATCTCGATCGTCATCTTATTGATCGGTCCCGTGGTCGTATCCTTTGTCCGCGTCTACGAGGTCGAGGACGCGGCGGAATCCCAGCTTCGGAAAGCTTCATGAATCAGGCATCAGACGGCGCGCCGTCGTCGCTGACTTTGCATGTCGCCGAATTCGTCTCTGCCCGGCACGAGAAAAGCTTGCCCGATAATGTCATCGAACTCGGCCGCAAATCGATCCTCGACGGGTTGGGCCTGGCGCTGGCAGGGGCGGCCTGCGAATGCGGCCGGATCGTCAACGACTATGTTCACGATCTTGGCGGCAACCGCGCCACCTGCACCGTGCTCGGCACCGGTCTGAAGGCGCCGGCGCGCTTTGCAGCCTTTGCCAACGGCATCGCCATTCATGCTCATGACTTCGACGACACCCAGCTCGCGATGGCACCAAACCGCGTTTATGGCTTGCTGATGCATCCGACTGCGCCGGTGCTCGCGGCCGTGTTGGCCGTAGCCGAGCGCGACGGCTTGTCCGGTTCCGAGATGACCGCAGGATACCACGTTGGGATTGAAGTCTGTTGCAAAGTGGCCGAGGCGGCCAGCCCGCGCCACTACCAAGACGGCTTCCACACCACCGGGACGGTCGGCACCTTTGGCGCCGCCGCCGGCATTGCCAACTTGTTGAAGTTGACGCCTGTGGCCACGGCTGCCGTCATCGGCCTTGCCGCCAGCCAATCGGCCGGCTTGCGCGAGAATTTCGGCACCATGACCAAGCCGTTCCACCCCGGCCGCTCCGCAGAGAGCGCTGTGGTGGCGGCCGATCTTGTCGGACGGGGCTTCTCCGCTGCAAGCAACATCCTCGAGGCGCGCCGAGGATTTTATCACGCGGCTTGCGGAGGCTACGACGAAGCCGCGATCCGCGGTAAACTTGCGGCACCCTGGACCTTCGCCAATCCGGGCATCTCGATCAAGCCGCACCCTTCCGGTTCGCTCACGCACCCTGCAATGTCAGCGATTCTCGATCTGATCGAGCAACATAACGTGAAGCCGGACCAAATCCGGCAGATCCGGGTGGGCACCAACCATCACATGCCGACGACCCTGCTGCACCACAATCCGGGTAACGAGCTGGAGGCTAAGTTCAGCATGCAGTTTTCCGCCGCCATCCTGGCACTACGCCGGCGCGCCGGCTTGCACGAATACACCGACGAGGTGGTTCGCTTGCCTGAAGTGCGGGCGATGATGGAGAAGGTCGACTTCTATGTGAACGACGAGGCGGACGCTGCCGGTTTCGACAAGATGACCTGCATCGTCGACATCGTCCTGACCGACGGCCGCCGCCTTCAGGGCCGTGCCGATTTTGGCAAGGGCAGTCCGGCAAACCCGATGAGTTGGGAAGAGGTCGCGGAGAAATTTTACGGCTGCGCCAGCTATGGTGGGCTTGCGCCTCAGAAAGCCCGTGAGGTCGTCGCCATGGTCGCCGACCTGCCGTCCTTGCCGGACGTCCGTAAGCTCACCGCCAAGCTTACCGTCTAACCGGCATTGGCAGCAAGGAGCAACGTGAGCAGTGTTTACAAGATCGCCGCCATGCCGGCCGATGGCATCGACCTGAGGCCGCGGCATCCCCGACCGAAGTCTTCGAGGCGGTGTGCCGGACCGATGGCGGCCCGCGCGTCCGCCGATCTCACCATGGCGATGTGTGAGACTATATTTGAGCAACAACCAATGCCTTGGCTTTGGCCGAGGGTGTTTGGATGCGACGAGTTCGAGGTCGGGTATGGCCCATTATTGCGAGCGTGATGGAATTCGAGCCGACGCAGCAACCGCCGCGCTTCGCAAGCCGGCAAGGACCGGGAGCACAGCATGATTGAGCAGACAACAGAAAAGGCCGTATTTTCCGCCGCGAACGAGACGCGGCCGCGCATCGCTTTGCTGCTGGGCGATTGCACCGGCATCGGACCGGAATTGGTCGCCAAAGTATTGGCCGAAGGTAAGGTGTCCGAGCATGCGCGCCTGGTCGTCGTCGGCGATTCTAGGGTGCTGCAATTGGGCATGCGCGACGCCAAGGTCAACTTCAAATGGAACCGCGTCGATCGGGTCTCGGCCATCGACTGGTATGCTGGCATCGTCCCGGTGATCGATCTGAACAACATCGACCCCGCAAGATTTCCACAAGGCGTAGCATCGGCGGAATCCGGCAAGCTCACCGGCGACTCGCTCGCCTACGCCATCGAGCTTGCTAAAACCGGCGAAGTCGATGCCATCACTTTTGCGCCGCTCAACAAGAAGGCATTGAACGACGGCGGCTGGAAGTTCCGCGATGAGCATCAAATGTTCGCTCACCTGCTTGGCCACAACGGCCACTTCAGCGAAATGAACGTCGTCGACGGACAGTGGATGACGCGGGTCACCTCACACGTCTCGCTGCGGCAAGCCGTCGACATGATCACGCCGCAGCGCATCGAAGATTCCCTAAAACTTGCCGACTGGGCCATGAAGGCTGCGGGCATCGCGAAACCGCGGATCGCCGTCGCTGCGCTCAATCCGCATAACGGCGAAAATGGCCTATTCGGCACCGAGGAAATTGAGATTATCCGCCCGACGGTTGAGAAGATGGCGGCCCAAGGTATCGATTGCAAAGGGCCGTTCGCTGCGGACACCGTCTACATCAAGGCGTTCGAAGGGGCCTATGACAGCGTGCTTTCGATGTATCACGATCAAGGGCAGATCGCGACCAAGCTGAAGGGTTTCACTCGGGGTGTCACGATCACGGCGGGGCTGCGCATCGTCTTCACCACGCCAAGCCACGGTACGGCCTTCGACATCGTGGGAAAGGGCATCGCCAACATCGGCGCGACCGAGAGCGCCATCAGGCTTGCGGCGAAAATGGCCGGCCGTCGGCGTCCTCAAGAAGGACGATCGGCTGTCGCTGCGGCGACGATCACCAATGCGGAACATGGCTAGATTGATGGCCACGGAGCTAGTCGATGAAAATCTACAAAATTGCGGCAATCCCCGGCGACGGCATTGGCCCGGAAGTCGTGGCGGCAGGCGTAGAGGTGATGCACGCGCTTGCCACACGCAACGGCAGCTTCACGTTCGCGTTCGATCATTTTGATTGGGGTGGCGAATACTACAAGAAGCACGGTCGCATGATGCCGGTGAACGGCCGCGATTTGATCCGAAATCATGATGCCATTTTGTTCGGTTCTGCGGGACACCCCGAAATTCCCGATCACATTACGCTATGGGGATTACGGCTCAACATTTGTCAGCCTTTCGATCAGTACGCCAATGTACGCCCAACGCGGATTTTGCCGGGTATTACCTCTCCACTCCGTAACGTGACGGATAGAGAGCTCGATTGGGTCATTGTGCGCGAGAACTCAGAGGGCGAATACGCAGGCGTCGGCGGACGCGTGCACCAAGGTTCACCCCTCGAAGCGGCAACCGACGTCGCAGTTTTTACCCGCGCCGGGGTCGAACGTGTAATGCGGTTCGCTTTTCGTTTGGCCGGCTCCCGGCCGCGCAAGCTCCTAACCGTCGTTACCAAGTCGAATGCGCAGCGTCACGCTATGGTCATGTGGGATGAGATTGCCGCCGAGGTCGCGAGCGAGTTCCCCGCCGTGGCTTGGGACAAGATGCTGGTCGACGCAATGACCATGCGGATGGTGATAAGGCCGCAAACGCTTGATACCATTGTTGCCACCAACCTGCACGCCGACATCCTTTCGGATTTGGCAGCGGCGCTCGCTGGCTCGCTGGGCATCGCGCCGACCGGCAATATCAATCCAGAGCGGACATTTCCGTCAATGTTTGAACCTATCCACGGCTCGGCCTTTGATATCATGGGAAAGGGCATCGCTAACCCCATCGGAACGTTCTGGTCGGCGGTAATGCTTCTTGAGCACCTCGGCGAAAAGCTGGCCGCTGATCGCCTTATGGATGCGATCAAACGGGTCACGGCCGATCCGCGTTTTCACACACCCGATCTCGGTGGCAAAGCGCGGACGGTCGACGTAACCTCCGCAGTTATCGATGCCATTCACGGAGCGAATCGATAAGCGCAGGCTGCGTCAGGCGCGTGGGCGGATGGACCCGCGCACGCGCGGTCCTGCGGCGCGGGTTTTGTGAGTTGTGTTTTGCGAGTTGTGTAATGTCCTTGCCGAGAATTCCGAACCGGCGTCGCTGCGCCTTTCGATCGAGACAGAAGCAGCGGTCACGGTCGGCGGCGCGGGAACGTCGATATGGATAGGGAAGCCTTTCGCGCAGGGCGGTGCCGCTCACGATCTTGGCGTCCTCTTAACCCCTCTGAGAGGATTTGTATTGCAGGCGGTGACCCCGGTACACGAAAGGCAGCGGTCAAGACGGTGGCGACTCGGTGGCGATACAGCACCAGCACAGACCGGGTAGTGCGTTGGCAGCGCTCCCGGAAACTCTATTGTTTTCAATATAATAGCTGGTCGGAGCGGCGAGATTCGAACTCGCGACCCCCAGTCCCCCAGACTGGTGCGCTAACCGGGCTGCGCTACGCTCCGACTATCGATCCGCACTATAGTGAGCGGGGTCTGGCGTCGCAACACGCCGCCCCATGGCGCCGCTATTCAGTAGATTTCGCCGCACCGTGAAACGCATTTACAGCGCGACCAAGAATTCGCTCCGCGGCTTGATCGACGGCGTCAAGACCGAGGCCGCGATCCGCCAGGAGTTTGTCCTTCTCGCGCTCGCCATCCCGCTCGGTATCGTCATCGCGCCGAGCCCGGCGTGGTACGTGGCCATGATCGCAACGGTGCTGGCCGTGCTCGCCGTGGAGTTCTTGAACACCGCGATCGAGAAGCTGTCCGATCACGTCACGCCCGAGCAGCATCGCGACATCGGCCGCATCAAGGATTTCGGCTCGTCGGCCGTGTTCTTCGCGCTCGCACTTGCGGCTGTGGTGTGGCTCGCCGCAATCGCCGTGCGTTGCGGCCTGGTCTGAACGTCGCGAGCGCGGCCGGAAACCCCGCCAAACATCGTCATAACTTCTTTGTAAATCTATCCGTGCTCTATACGTCGGCGGCTTTGGCGTATATTCCGCGTAGCTTTTACTTCGGTTTTATCTGTTGGCCGGACGTATTTACGCGCCCAACTCTATATTTCTCCGCAACCTCCAACCTAGTTTGCGACTCCGAGCCGGTGGCGCCCCGCTTTTGCAACGGTTGCGCCACCCAAACGCCTCGGTTGGAGGAAAGTCATGATAAAGCAAATCACCATCGGCATTGCCGCGCTCGCCCTCGGCGTCGCGTTCGCTTCGGCGCCCGCGTCGGCGCAGGTCCGTTACGGCAAGGCCTTGAACGACGGCGGCTTGGTCGACGGTCCTGGCGTGCCGTCGAAGCCGCTGTACAACGCGGTCGCCGCGGTGCCGGCCGCCACTCCGCACTTCGGCAAGGCCCTCAACGACGGCGGCATCGTCGATACTCCGCCGGCGGCGCAGCTTGCCGCCAATGCCCGCATCAAGTGGGTGCAGAACCAGCCGCACTACGGCCGGGCTTTGAACGACGGCGGCTTCTGAGCCGATTGTCGGTTACCTCGTCCTAGTTGTCAGCGCGCCGCGGCCGGCTCCGCGGCGCGTT
>JASHQO010000178.1 GCA_030039105.1 Xanthobacteraceae bacterium | reverse complement strand
CTCGCGCTCGCGCAACGCCCGCCCGACGGCAAAGGACACGGTCAACAGCCCGCCGTTCGAATTGAAGAAGAGCGGCGGCTTGCGCCGTCCAAGCATATTGAGAAGGTCGCGGAACCGTTGCGCCGCGCCCCGATCGAAGTCGCCGTCGGCCACGATCCACTCGCTGCATCCCGGACCGCAGGCGTCGGCCTCGCCGTGCGCAATCGCAAAGGTCATCGGATGGTCCTGGGTGTCGAGGATGGCGAGCCGCGACAACAGGTTGCGCTCCGGCATCACGTCGTAGTATCCGGCGACGACGCGGATGATGTCGGGGCGGGATTTCTTCGCCGCCGTGAGATCCAGCTCGGCGGCAAAGGTGTCGCCCTTTTTCCACTTCGCAAGACCTCGCCCATAGAGCGCGACGACGTCCTTGGGATCGAAGCTGTATGCCGCGTCGAAGTCGGCAATGGCCTTGGCCGGATCGCCCAGCTTCAGAGAGATGAAACCGCGGTGCATCGGCGCCACGGCTTGGCGCGGCTGCAGACGCAGCGATTCGTTGCAGTCGGACAGTGCCGTCTGCAAATCCTGGCGCGCCGCGATCCGATCGCCGCAGCGGCGGCCATACGCGATCGCCAGCCCGGGATCGATCTGCATGGCGGCATCGTAGTCGGCAATCGCCTGGACGTATTCCTGCTTCCGGCTGTGAAGCTCGCCGCGCGCCACGACGGCCAGGGCAAATTTCGGATCGACCCGGACGGCATTGTCGTAATCGGCGACGGCGCGATCGTAGTCGCGCCGGGCCAAGTAGGCGTTGCCGCGATTGTAGAATGCGCTGGCCGAGTTGGCATCGAGAGAGAGCGCCTGATTGAAATCGGCAATCGCCCGGTCGTAGTCGACCTTGCCGCCATAGGCGATGCCGCGGGCAATGTAGGCACCGGCATATTTGGGATTGAGCGCAATCGCCGCGTTCAAATCGGCCATGGCGCCGTCGTAGTCCTTCATGGCGTTGCGGGCAGTGCCGCGATCGTAGAGCGCGTTGGCCGACTTGGGGTCCAATGCGATCGCCTGATCGTAATCGGCGATGGCTTGCGGCAGATCGCCCTTGGCCTGACGGGCGGCGCCGCGGGCGACGAAGACGGCAACGAATTTCGGATTCAATCGGACGGCTTGATCGAAATCGGCAATCGCGCGGTCGTAGTCCTTGGTTGCGGCAAAGACCCTGCCGCGGCCGTAGTAGGCCAGCGTCCACGCCGGATCGAGCCGGATCGCCTCGTCATAGTCGGCGATGGCGCGGTCGTACTCCTTCTTGGTGACGTAGATTAAGCCGCGATTGACCAAGGCAAACGCGCTCGTCGGGTCGAGCCGGACCGCCTCGTCATACTCGGCAAGCGCGCCGTCCGAGTTCCTTTCGAGCAGATATTTGTTGCCGCGAATGCGGTGTCCCGAACTGCTGGTCGCGTCGAGGCTCAGCGCCTCGTCGTAATCGCGGGCCGCGGCGGCAATGTCGCCTTTGTTGGCGTAGACCACGCCGCGAAAGCCCAGCGCCTTGGCCCGATCGGCCGGGGTTTGCCCTGCCGCTTCAACGATCGCGGTGCAGGCGTCGATGCGCTGTTCGGCGGTCGGATTGCTCCGGCCCGAGCACGAATCCCAGTCCGCAGGCTGCTGCGCCACGGCAGCGGCGCCGGCCGCGATCTCGCTTGCGACAAGAAACAGGGAGAACAGCCGGCATAGGCCGCTTGGCAAGTCGACACGTAACGTCATCATTGGTCCCCGACGGCAATCAGCGGTAGCAGATGCGAGGTGGCCTCAGCAAGTTGTTGTGCCGCCGCGACGGCCGCCGCACCGCCCATTGCCCATCGCCCATCGCCCATCGCCCATCGCCCATGTGGAATAACGCTTGGCTCATCGAGCAAGCCCTGTTGCCGCGTGTTATGGGCCATCTCGAGCCCGGTGGCTCGAGCTATCGCAGTTGAGTTGGCTATTCCCGCGGCAGCCCTGCGCCGTCGTCTTTGCAATTCGCTAACCTATTTGGCCGATGACGTTGCGCGTCATCGAGTTATTTAGACTTACAACTCTCGCTTTTACCTTCGGTACAAGCATCACGGGCATCTTGCCGCGGGCGACAATTGAGGTCACCGAAAAAGGGGCTAATGATGCTTCGATATCTCCGCCAGTTCTGCCGTGATCAATCGGGCGCTACGGCTATCGAATACGGCCTGATCGCCGCGGGAATCGCGGTTGCGATTATCGCTACGGTCCAGGCGCTGGGCACCAACCTGAACACGACGTTCCAGTCGGTTTCGACCGCGTTGAAGTAAGGCGGCCGGTTCAGCAGGCGAGTTGAAGGCTGTCCGATCGAGGCCCAGGCCTCGGTGCGGACGCCTTCAGCGCGCCTTGCCGAACAGCTCCGGCACCGGCGCCCCCGAGGCGATCTTGGCCTCGCGCGCCTCTTCGGCGGCGACGTTGCGCTGCGCCCGCTGCAGCACCTCGGCGGCACGGGCCCGCGGCACGAAGCAGACGCCGGTCTGGTCGGCAAGCACGACATCGCCGGGATGCACAGTGATGCCGCAGATCGCCACCGGCTTGTTGATGGCGATGGTTTCGACCCGCCATTTGCCGGTGATCGGGCTGACGCTGCGCGCCTTCGGATCGGTCGGCCGCAGCACCGCCGCCGCGATGGCGCCGACCACGCCGAGCTCGTCGAGCACATCGGAGACGATGCCGATGAGATCGGGCAGCGCCCGGTAGCCGTCGAGCACGCCGGCCGGCAGTGCCGGCAATTCCAGCATGCCGAACGCGTCCGCCGGAAGCTTGCCGAGAGTTTGCTTGGCCATGGTTTGTCTTTCCGTTTCCCGGCCGCGGCGCGTCCGGCAAAACAAGCCTGCATGCCTTAGTCGCAGCGGGCGGTCATGCCGCCGTCGACCACGATTTCGGTGCCGGTAATGAAGCGCGCTTCATCGGAGGCGAGGAACAGCACGGCGGCCGCGGTATCGCGGCCGTCGCCCATGAAGCCGAGCGGGATGCGGGCGACGCGGGATTTCAACAAAGCCTCGACGTCGCCGCCGGTGCGCTGCTTGGCGAGGCGCGCTTCCACCATGGGCGTGTGCATCTGGCCCGGCACCACCGTGTTCACGCGGATGCCGTTCTTGGCGTACTGCACCGCGGTGACGCGCGAGAACTGGATCACCGCGGCCTTGGCCGAAGCGTAGCCGATCTGCGGCGAGCCGGTATAACGCGTGCCTGACGCCGACGCGGTGTTGACGATTGCGCCGCCGCCCTGGGCGATCATCACCGGGATGACGTGGCGGCAGGGGAGAAACACGCTTTTCAGATTGTAATCGATCTGGCGATCGAACATCTCCTCCGGCATTTCGGCAACGCCGCCCGCCGCCGAGCCGCCGACATTGTTCACCAGGATGTCGATGCGGCCGAATTTGTTGCGGCACGCTTCCACCATGTCGCGCACCTGGGCATCGTCGAGCACGTCGCAAACGTGGGTCGCGATCTCGCCGTCGTTGCCGAGGCGCGCCACGGTCTCGGTCATCGAGGCGGCATCCTTGTCGACCGCAAAGACCCTGGCGCCTTCGCGGGCGAACATCACCGCGGCGGCGCGGCCGTTGCCCCAGCCGGGGCCGACGCAACCGGCGCCGATGATTAGCGCTACTTTTCCGTGCAGACGTCCCGGCATGTGGCGTTGTCCCTGGGCGGCCGACTGTAGTGGAGGCCCGACCGCGGCGCCAGCAGCAGCCGTGACCGCGAAAATCCGGCTTCTGGCCCGCGGCAAAAGCCGGTATCTTTTCCGCCGGCTGGGGGCGATCTGCGAAGTTCTTGTCATTGCAGCGGCGCACGTCGGGAGCGCGCGTTATTGTTTGTCCCTGAGCCTCGGGCGGCGCCGCCAACGGCCGGCACGCCTACCGCCGTCGCATCGAGAGTTCTGCCATGGACCAGCAGATCAAGGACCCGACCGGATCGGCCGAGCACGGCGCGGCCGTCGCCGAAACGCGGTCGCGCTTGATCAAGGCGGGGCACAACGCCGTCAAGGACGCGATCGCGGGCCTGGTCGCTTCGATCGTGCTGATCGCCAATATCGTGTCCTTCGGCGCGCTGATGTTTCCCGCCGAGCTCAGCGCCGGCATCCCGATCGCGATCTGGGCGATGCTGATCGGAGGCTGCATCGGCGGCATCTGGATCGCGCTGGCGACGTCGCTGCCGCCGCTCGCGACCGGCATCGACTCGCCGACCGGCACGGTGCTGGTGCTGCTGAGCGCCACGACCGCCGCCGACGTCGCCGCGAGCGGCGGCAGTGCACAGACCGCGGTGCACACCGTGATGCTGGTCTTCAGCGCCGCAACACTGTTGTGCGGCGCGCTGCTCTACGTCGTCGGCGCCTGCCGCTGGGGATCGTATTTCCGCTTCGTGCCCTATTGCGTCGTCGGCGGATTCCTCTCCGCCACCGGCTGGCTCTTGATCGCCGGCGGCGTTCGCACCGCGACCGGCAGGACGCTGACCGTCGCCGGCCTGACCACACCGTGGACGCCGGACCAGACCGCCAAGCTTGTGAGCGCAGTTGCCGTGCTCGCAGTGCTGCTGGGGCTGCGCCGCTTCGTGAAATCGGCCTTCGCGCTGCCCGCGGCGCTGCTCGTCATGTGGCTTGCCGGAATGCTGCTGCTACGCTCGCTCGGATTGTCCGGCCGCGAGCACGGCTGGTACCTGCATTCGCTCGGCGCGCTGACCATGTGGCAGCCGTTCGAGGCGATTCGCGCCTCGCATCTGACCTCGCATCTGACCTCGCATCTGACCTGGGCGACGATGCCGGGACTGCTGCCGCAGCTATTCGCCGTCGCCGTGGTCGCGCTGATCTCGCTGGTGACCAAGGTGTCGAGCATCGAGGTCACGCGGCAAACCTCCGGCGATCTCGATCGCGAGTTTCGCGCCCACGGCATCGGCAGCCTGATCGCGGCGCCGCTCGGCGGCTTGACCGCCAGCCTGCAGGTCGGCACCAGCAGCCTGCTGCAACATTCCGGCGGCGCGACGCGGATGAGCGGCGTCGCCTGCGCGCTGGCGCTCGGCGTGGTCGGGCTTGCCAATTTCGACTTGCCCGGATTGGTGCCGATTCCGATCATCACCGGGCTGGTGTTCTATCTGGGCTATACCTTCCTGGTCGACGCGCTGTGGCGGCCCTATGCGCAGAGCGCCTGGCTCGACCTCGTGCTGTCGCTCGCGATCATGATCCTGTGCATCAGGTTCGGCTATCTGTTCGGCGTGCTCGCCGGCCTGGTCTGCGCCTGCGTGCTGTTTGCGGTCAGCTACTCGCGCCTCGGCGTCGTGCGCCGGCACGTGACCGGGGCGCAGATCGCCAGCCATGTCGATCGCCCGATCGAAGTGGCCGGCTACCTGCGCGAGGTCGGCGCCGCGACCCAGTTGTACTGGCTGTCCGGCTATATCTTCTTCGGCTCCTCCGAGGGCGTGTTCGAGCGCATCCGCGCCAACATCGAGGCGGTGGCGCCGCCGCATCGCGTCACCTATGTGGTGCTCGATTTCGGCATGGTGTCGGGCGCCGACTCGTCGGCGGTCGTCAGCTTGCGCAAGCTGCGCAACTTTTGCGACCAGCACGGCATCACGCTGGTCTACTGCTCGCTATCGACGGCAAACAACGCCGCGCTCGCGCGCGCCGGCTTCTTCGGCGGCAAAAGCCGGCACCAGGCCTTCGCCGATCTCAACACCGCGCTGGCGTGGTGCGAGGATCAGCTACTCGCCAAGACCGATCTCGGCGCCGCGGCCGATAGCGGTCTCGCGAGCTTCGAGCCCTGGCTGCAGCGCCAGCTCGGCCCAAGCGTCAAGGCGACCGACTTCGTTGCCTATCTCGAGCGCAAGGAGATCGCACGCCCGCAAGTGCTGTATCGCCAGGGCGAGCCAGCCGACACGCTCGACCTCGTCGCCAACGGTCACCTCGCCGTCGATATCGCCATGGCCGACGGCGAGAGCCTGCGCGTGCGGCGCACCGTGACCCACACCGTCATCGGCGAAATGGGGTTTTTCCGTCGCTCGGCGCGATCCGCCACCGTGTCGTCGACCGGGCCCGCCACCCTGTTCACGCTCACGCGCGATAATCTGGAGCGCATGCGGCGCGAGCGGCCCGATCTCGCCAGCGCGTTCGCCGACTTCATCCTGTGCATTCTCGCCGACCGTATCGACACCGCCAACCGCGAGGTCGCGGCGCTCGGGCCGTTGGTGACATCGGCGCGCGGCTGACGCGTCCTGCTATCCCCACAGCTCCTTGGTGGCGAGCCTGGCGCCGTCGGACAGCGCCTGCAGCTTCGCCCAGGCGATCTGCGGATGGATGCGGCCGCCCAGCCCGCAGTCGGTGCCGGCGATGACGTTATCGCGGCCGACCACCTTGGCGTAGCGCACGATACGGTCGGCGACCACCTGCGGATGCTCGACGATGTTGGTGGCGTGGCTGACCACGCCGGGAATCAGCAGCTTGCCGTCGGGCAGCTTCACGTCCTGCCACACCCGCCATTCGTGCTCGTGGCGCACATTGCCGGCCTCGACCGAATAGGCGCCGGCGTTGACGCTGAGCACCAGGTCGACGATGTCCTTCAGCGGAATGTCGGTGGTGTGCGGGCCGTGCCAGCTACCCCAGCAGATGTGGAAGCGGATGCGGTCCGCGGCAAGCCCGCGCAGCGCGTGATTGAGCGCCGCCATGCGCACCGCCTCGAATTTCTTGAATTCCTTGAGCGGCGGCTCGGGATTGATCATGTCCCAGTTGTCGGGCAGGCTCGGATCGTCGATCTGCAGCACGATGCCGGCATCGACGATGGCCTTGTATTCCTCGTGCATGGCGTCGGCCGCCGCGAACAGAAATTCCTCCTCGGTCTTGTAGTAAAGGTCGATGCCGCGGGCGAAGCTGCCCGGGCCGATCGAGCACATGAAACCTTCCTCCGCGCCGGCCGCCGCCATCGCCTTCTTCAGGTTTTGGATATCGGCCTGCAGCGCGGCATGGCCGGTATATTTGATCGGCCCGGTGCAAGCCGGCCGGCCGACCGGACGCCGCGCCGCCGAGCCCATCAGGCTGCCGCTCGATTCCGGATCGAGATAGAACTCGCCGAATTTCTGCCAGTCGCGGCGATTGGCGAACGAGGTCAGCGCCACGTCGGCGACGGTCGATTTCTTGTGCTGGGTCTCGTGCGCGGCGGCGGCGGCGCTGCCGGCCGGCGAAAAACCCGACATCCGGGCGAAAGCGTAATTCCACCAGGCGCCGTAGTCGTAGGAGCCGGCCACCGGCTTGCCGAATTCGCCGTCGTCGGGAATGTCGACGCCGAGCGCGCGCTGCTTCTTCACCACGTCGGCGACCGCCGCGGCGAGCGTCTCCGCATAAGCCTTGTCGTCGCCCTTGTCGTCGCCCTTGGCCTCGCCGATGGCGATCGACTTGCTGATCGCGATGAGATTTGCCGGCCGCGACAGGCTGCCAGCATGGGTGGTGAGGATACGATCGGTGCTGTGCTTCATGGCTTACGCTTGAACGGCGCCCCCAATAAGAATGCCGCGGGCCAAGGGTTTGGCCCGCGGCCGCGGCGTTGGCTCAGATGAGCGGTCCCGGATTTTTCCGGTACTTGTTCACGATGGCGTCGGCGGTCATGTAGGCCAGCGCCTGGATCGTCAGCGTCGGGTTGAAGCCGGTGCCCATGGTCGGGAACGTCGACGAGCCGACCAGGAACAGGTTCGGATGATCCCAGGTCTGGCTGTATTTGTTGACGACGGAGTCCTTCGGATCGCTGCCCATGCGGGTGCCGCCCTCATGATGCGCGCCCGGCGCGCCGGCGGGGCTCACCGGCGCCGCCCACACTTGCGGAGCGCCCATCGCCTTGCCGATCTCCATCAGCTTGTTCTGCACGAAGGCGACGCGCGCCTTCTCGTTCGGCCGCCGCCAGTCGTAGGTGACGCGCGGCGCCGGCAGGCCCCAGGCGTCGCGCACGTTCGGATCGAGATCGATGGTCTGATCCGGATACGGCAGGTTCTCGGTCTGCGCCACCATGGCGCCGTGGCGCGCATAGGCTTTGGCGAAGAAGTCGCGGTACTTCGCGCCCCAGCGCGGGATACCGGGCGGCAGCGCGATCGTCGAAGCGGCGATCGGGCCGCCTTCGAGGTTCGGCGTGCCGATCGATAGCTGCGCGCCGCGGATAAAGCCGAGGCCGGCGTGGTCGAAATTGTCGGCGTTGAAGTCGTCGATCGTATGTTTTTGCGCGCTCGGCCCCATGAAATTATTGACGTAGCGGTCGTCGAAGGTGACGAACACGTTGGCCATCATGTGCGCCATGATGTGCTTGCCGAGGTGGCCCGACGAGTTGGCCAGCCCATTCGGGAATTTGTCCGTCTTCGACAGCAGCATCAGCCGCGTATTGTCGTAGATGAACGGTGCCACGATGACGATGTCGGCCTCGATGGTGTTGTCGCTGCGGCCCGGGCCGTAATACGACACGCCGGTAACGTTGCCGGCATTGTCGCTGTTGACGCGATAGACCATGGCGCCGGTGACCAGCTTGAAGTTACCGGACGCGTCGGCCTCGGGCAGCTTGGTGACGAGGATCGACGATTTGGCGCCGACGTGACAGCCGAAGGCCTGGCAGAAGCCGCAATAGGTGCAACTCGGCCGGTTGTTGTACGGCACCGAAGCGATGGCGCGCGGCGACGGGAACGGATGCAGCCCGAGCTTCTTGGCGCCGGCCTCGTACAGGATCGCCGATTGATCGACCAAGAGCGGCGGCATCGGATATTCGCGCGAGCGCGGCGCTTCGAACACGTTGCCGCCGTCGATCGTCTTGCCCTGCAGGTTGCCGGCCTTGCCCGATACGCCCAGCTCGTATTCGGCCTTGTCGTAGAACGGCTCGAGCTCGGCATAGCTCACCGGCCAGTCGACCAGCGAGGAGTCGTCCGGAATCGCCGACGCGCCATAGCGCTCGACGGTCTTGGTGCGGACGCGGAAATCGTCCTCGTGCATGCGCCACGACAGGGTGCCGTAATGCACCGTGCCGCCGCCGGCCTGATTGCCGTTGTTGAGCACCGGCATCGGCCCGGCATGGGCGCCGGTGTTCGGCCGCCACGTGACCGGATCGGTCTTGATGTTCGGTCGCAGATCCTGGCGCTCGAAGTAGCGCAGCTCGTCGTGCGGCTCGAAGTCGGAGGTCTTGAGCCGCGGGCCGCGCTCGAGCCCGATCACCTTCATGCCGGCCTTGGCGAGCTCGGCAGCGATGATGCCGCCGGCGGCGCCGACGCCGACGATCACGACGTCGGTTTTCTCGGTTGCCATGGCTCAACCCTCCTTGCTCTTCGCCCGCGACTGCAGGCCGACGATCGGTTCGCGCGCGAACGCTTTCGGGCTCTTCATATCGTCCTCGGTGAAGATCGGTTGCGCTCCGGGGAAGCCGACCAGGCGCCAGCCGGCAAAATCCTTGTTGCCGCCGTAGATCGGGTCGGCGAACATGCCTTCCATGGTGTGCGTGCGCACGGTGTTGAAGAACGCGACCGCGCTCGGCCACACGAACGCCGGCGCCTTGCCCTGCTCCAGCGCCGCGATGGTTTCGTCCTGCTGCTCCGCGGTGAGCCGGCGGAACGGCTTGCCGTAAGCCTGACTGCAGTGCGCATCGAGCTGGGTGAGCCCGCGCCGGTAAAAGTCCTGCTGGTCGGCGTAAGCGCCGGCGAGCGCCAGATCGATGTAGTTGAGCACATCGGCGTCGGTGGCGCCCGGCTTGCCGGGCTCGCCCGGCATCAGCCGCTCGGCGAAGGCGGTGACGGTGCGCGCATCGTCGTCGTTGAAGAACGCGCCGTGGCCGCCGCCCATATGCTGCATTGCCGGCGGCATGCCGCGATTGGCGGGCGGCGCGTCCGTCGCCGCATGATGCTGCTTCTGGTCCTTGGCGAAAGCTTCCGGAACCAGCGCCGTGGTCGCGGCGGCACCCGCTCCAAGCGCCACCAAAAACGCACGGCGTCCTTCGTCATGCTTGGTCATGATCGGAATCCTCCCTCGGGGCGCGTTATTGCCGCAGCCTCCGCCGCGTCAGACTGTGCCTTTTGCGTCAGCCACGCAAGCTGCACGCTTGCTGGACTGGCACGCGTGGCGAGCGTAACAAAGGCCGGTCCAAAAACTTGGCGACAAACCGGAAACAGGATGCCGGCAGAATTATCGGTCGCGCTCTGGCGTGGCGCCGAGGACGGCCGCTACGAGACCTACCGTGTGCCGCGGCGCGAGAGTCAGACCGTGCTCGACGTCGTCAGCTTCGTGCAGCGCCATATCGATCCGACTTTGTCGTATCGTTTTGCCTGCCGCGTCGGCGTCTGCGGCTCCTGCGCCATGACGGTGAACGGCAAGCCGCGCTGGACCTGCCGCACTCACGTGGCCAAGGTCGCGGGCGACGGCCGCCTCGAAATCGGGCCGCTGGAAAATCTGCCGGTCATCAAGGACTTGGCGACCGACATGCAGGCGTTTTTTGAGAAGTGGCAGCGCGCTAAAGGGGTTTTCGAGCCATCGCGGACAAGACTCGACGCCATCGAGGAAATCCGCCCGGACAGCCCGGCGCGGCGCGCCGCCGATGCCGCGATCGAGTGCATCAATTGCGGCGTCTGTTACGCCGCCTGCGATACCGTGCGCTGGAATCGCGATTATCTCGGCCCGGCGGCGCTGACGCGGGCGTGGACGCTGGTGAACGACGAACGCGACGCCGGCGTTGCCGCGCGCCTGCAGGCAGTGGCAGCGGCCGGCGGCTGCCACGCCTGCCACTCGCACCAATCGTGCCAGGAACTATGCCCGCAGGCGCTCAATCCGACCGCCGCCATTGCCGGGCTGAAGCGGCGCACCCTCGCGGCTTATCTCAAGGGTGAGATCGAGCCATGACGGTGCGGCTCTATCTGTGGCAGCGCGCCACGGCCGCGGTGATGGTGCCGCTCGTTCTCCTCCACATCGCGGTCATCTTATATGTTTCGCGCCAGGGCCTGACCGCGGCCGACATTCTGTCCCGCACTCACGGCAGCCTGCCGTGGGCGTCGTATTACGCACTGTTCGTCGCCGCAGCGTCGATTCACGCCGCGATCGGCGTACGCAACGTTTTGACGGAATGGTCTCCGCTCGGCGAGCGCGGCGCCGGATGGTGCGCTCTCAGTCTCGGCATCGCGCTGGCGCTCCTCGGCTTTCATGCCGTTGTCGCTCTGGTGTTGATGTGAGCGCGCTTGGCTTGAAGCATCGCGGCAGTGCGCTGTGGATCGCGGCGATGATCCACCGGCTGTCCGGGCTGGCGCTGGCGATTTTTTTGCCGGTGCATTTTTTCGTGCTCGGGCTCTCTTTCCACGGCGGCGCGCGGCTCGACAGCGTCCTGCGCTGGACCGATCAGCCGCCGGTGAAGCTCGCCGAGGGTGGGCTCGTCTTCCTGCTCACGGTTCACCTGCTCGGCGGCTTGCGCGTTCTGGCGATCGAGAATTTCGCCTGGAGCGACGGCCAGAAGCAGTTGGCGACGCTCGCCGCCGCGGCATCGGCGATCGTCGCGTTCGTCTTCCTGGTGCGAGTGTTCTGATGGACATCGAGCGCCTCAAGACCGACATTTTGATCCTTGGTGCCGGCGGTGCCGGCCTGTTCGCCGCGCTGCATGCGCTCAAGGCCGATCCCGATCTCGACGTCACCGTCGTCGCCAAGGGTTTGCTCGGCAAATGCGGCTGCACCCGCATGGTGCAGGGCGGCTACAACGTCGCGCTCAATCCCGGCGACTCGGTCGAGCGCCATTTCATGGACACCATCGAGGGCGGCAAATGGCTGCCGCACCAGGAGCTCGCTTGGACGCTGGTCACCAGGGCGATCGAGCGGGTGCAGGAGCTGGAGAACGAGATCGGCTGCTTCTTCGACCGCAATCCGGACGGCACCCTGCACGGCAAGGCGTTTGCCGGCCAGACCTTCGACCGCACGGTGCACAAGGGCGACCTCACCGGCATCGAGATCATCAACCGGCTGATGGAGCAGGTGTGGGCGCGGCCAATTCGGCGGCTCGAAGAGCATCGCGCCGTGGCGCTGATCCCGGCGAACGACGGCGCGCTGTCCGGCGTGCTGCTGATCGACGTGCGCAGCGGCGAGTTCCGCTTCATCGCCGCGCAAGCGGTGCTGCTCGCCACCGGCGGTGGCCCGACCATGTATCGCTACCACACGCCGTCCGGCGACAAGAGCATGGACGGGCTCGCCATGGCGCTGCGCTACGGCTTGCCGTTGCGCGACATGGAGATGGTGCAATTCCATCCGACCGGCCTGCTCGCCGGCCCCGACACGCGCATGACCGGCACGGTGCTGGAAGAAGGCTTGCGTGGCTCCGGCGGTCATCTGCTCAACGGCGCCATGCAGCGCTTCATGGGCGACTACGATCCGAAGCTCGAGCGCGCCACCCGCGACGTGGTCAGCCGCGCCATCTACGCCGAGATGCGGGCCGGACGCACGACGCGCAACGGCGGCGTCTATATCAAGATGAGCCACCTCGGCCCGGCCCGGGTGGCGAAGGAGTTCAAGGGCATGGTGGATCGCTGCCGCGACTGCGGTTTCGATCTCGCCGGCGGCCTGGTCGAGGTGGTGCCGACGGCGCATTATTTCATGGGCGGCGTGGTCTGCAGGGTCGATACCGCGACCGAGCGCCATGGCCTATTCGTCGCCGGCGAGGATGCGAGCGGCATGCATGGCGCCAACCGGCTCGGCGGCAACGGCGTCGCCAACTCGACCGTGTTCGGCGGCATTGCCGGCGACACCATGCCGCGCTGGATCGCCGCCAATCCCGGCCACCGCGAGCCGGACCATCATGTGCTCGATGCGGAGCTCGCCCGCGCCCAGCATCCGTTCGGGCAAGCACCCGGCGACTTGAATGCGCTGCGCGAAAAGCTGCTCGATTGCATGTGGCACGACGTCGGCGTGGTGCGCGACCGCTCGAGCGTCGAGCGCGGCCTTAAGGCGCTCGATGGCATCGAGGCGGAACTTTTGGCGACCGGCGTCGCCGATTCGGACCGCCGCTTCGACCTGACCTGGCACGACTGGCTCAATTTGCGCTCGCTGACCGAGATCAGCCGGGTCATTGCGCTGGCGGCGCTCAAGCGCGAGAATTCCCGCGGCGCCCATTTCCGCTCCGATTTTCCGGAGCCTGGCGAGCTCGCGACGTCGACGTTCACCGTGGCACGGCAGGGCGCGAACGGCGTTAATATCAGCGCAAGCCCGGTGCAGTTCACTCACGTGAAGCCGGGCGAGACGCTGATCCGCGACGCGCTCGCGGCGGAATGATCCCTTGAGGCGACGATGATCCCCCTTTCGAGCATCCAGCGCACCGCCGAGGATTTAATGGCCAAGGCCGCCATCGAAATTCCCGAGGATTATCTCGACGGCTTGCGGCGCTGCGCCGACACCGAGAAGGGCGACCTCTCCGCCTTCGTCATCAAGGCGATGCTGGAAAACTACGAAGCCGCCAAGGAGGACCGCCGCGCCATGTGCGGCGACACCGGCCTGCCGCGCTGGTACGTCAAGATCGGCAATGACGCGCGCAGCGAAGGCGGTCCGGTGGCGCTGGAAGCGGCGCTGCGCCGCGCCACCGCGCGCGCCACCACCGACGTGCCGCTGCGGCCGAACCGCGTGCATCCGCTGTGGCGCACCGATCACAACAACAATGTCGGCATCAACGCGCCCGAGATCGAATATGCATTCCATCCCGACGCCGACTGGATCGAGCTCACCACGGTGCACAAGGGCGGCCTGTTCGGCACCGACTACCGCATGCTGTTTCCGGGCGACGGCCTCGACGGCATCAAGCGCTTCTATCTCGACACCCTGATCGGCTTCGGCAAGCGCGGCCTCGCCTGCCAGCCGGCCATCGTCGGCATCGGGCTCGGCGGCTCGAAGGACACCAGCATGGTGCTCGGCAAGCAGGCGTCCTGCCTGCGCGTCGTCGGCTCGCGCAATCCGGATCCGAAGATCGCGGCGCTGGAGGACGAGCTCAAGGAGCTCGGCAACAATATCGGCATGGGCGCCATGGGCTTCGTCGGCTCGTCGATGGTGATCGATTGCCACATCGAAGTCGGCTATTGCCACACCGGCGGCATGCCGATGTCGGTGCACATGTTCTGCCTGTCGTCGCGCCGTGCCTGCGCCCGCATCGCCGCCGACGGCAAGGCGACATTCAGAACCGACCCGATGTGGTTCACCGACTACATGCGGCGCCCGACGGTCGAGTGGCAGCAACAAACGGCAGAAGCTGCGGAATAGTCATGCCCGATCTGAAAACCGTTCACGTCGATCTGCCGGCGCACATCGAGGATTTGCGCAAGCTCGAGATCGGCTCCGTCGCCTACCTCAGCGGCCGGCTCTTCACCGCGCGCGAAGGCGTATACAAACGCGCGATCGGCGACGGGTTTGGCATGCCGGCCGGCAAGGACGCGCTCGGCACGGCGAATTTCCACTGCTCGCCGGCGGCCAGCATCAATCCCGACGGCAGCTACACGGTTGGCGCGGTGACGGCGACCGCCTCGTTCCGTTTCGCCCAATGGCTCGGCGGCTGGTTCAAGATTTCCGGCTGCAACATCATCATCGGCAAGGGCGGCATGACGTCGGCGACCTATCGCGAGCATTTCGTGCCGAACGACGCGATCTATCTCACCACCGTCGGCTACGGCACCGGCGCGCTGCTCGGC
>JASHQO010000177.1 GCA_030039105.1 Xanthobacteraceae bacterium | reverse complement strand
GTAGACTTCCCAGAAGCTCACGTTCTTCAGGACTTCGTTGCCGCCGAGCGGTTGAGCGTTCGGGTTCGGCACGAAGCCAGGCGCTAAGGCAGTGCTCCCGAAGGGGGGCGGGCCGCCGCCGGAATCGGCGCAACCGCTCGGGCCACCGCCGGGTACACCAAAGCACTGGCCGCCAGGATACCAATAGTACCAAGCGCCGAGGTCGAGGGCGAGCTTGTCGAAGGTCGGGCGAATACCGCCGTAGAAGTCGATTTCCGCGGCCGCGTCGTTCGGGAAGTTGATGCTTTCGCCGGAGATGCCGCCGTACCACTGGAGATTCGGGTTGGTGTTGTAGCGCAACTCGAAGCCGGCCTGGGTCGACGGCTTGTGGTTCGACTGGCTGACGCCGCGGAAATTATAGTCGTTCATCAACGCCGCCGTGACCACGACGTCCCATGGATTGGGCGGGGCAGCCGCTGCCGGAGGAGCCTTCACGGCCATGTCGGCCGCCATGACGGAGGAGGACGCCAGTCCCGCCGCCAGTACCAACGAATAAGCTACCTTCTTCATTTTTAGCCCCTTTTGTCCCCTGTGCGCGCGGCATCGACGAAAGCCGGGTCCAGCGCAGTTCTGTCAAAGCAATTACGCAAATGACGTGGTTGGATTTTTCAATGCACTTTTCATTCAGCCAAGTCTAAAACTACGGCATCTGCTGACTTTTTGAGCGTTTTCGGCCCAATTTCGGCCCGGTTTCACATATTGTTAGGGACTGTGGCACCGGCGCTACACTGTGGCTTGGCCATCACCATTTTTGCGTCGCGGGGGACACTCGCGGCGGCTTCGCACGGCCGCCGGGCTGTGGAAAAGTCGCAGCGTGGGTGGCCTTGGCTGAGAGCGCGCGGACACCCATTTTCGCTCCGATCTTCGGTAGGCGAGCGCCAAGGGCGCGGGAGAGCAGCATGCAAGCGACCGTCAACGACCAAGTCGTCGCCCAGAGCAACGATGTCATCGACTGCAAGGGCTATCAGTATTTTCCGCGCGACGCGGTACGGATGGACTGGCTGGAAAAGACCGCAAAAACTGCAGACGACCTGAAGTGTCCGCACGGCGTGCAGTTCTACGACGTTGTGGTGGGCGGCACGCGGCATGCCCGCGCGGCGTGGTCCTATGAGTCGCCGCGTCCGGAGATGGCCGAGGTCAAGGACCGATTCGGCTTTTGGCAGGACGTCAAGGTGGTCTGAGGGTTGCCGCCGACGGCAACCCCTAAGCTGCCGCCGCCTTCTTGCGGTTCGCTTCGAGCCGCTCGTCGACCAGCGCTACCTGGGCGTCGATCGCCGCGTTGCTCAGGCCCTTCTGCCGCGCGATCAGTTGCACGAGCTTGTCGGCGCGCTCGATATTGGGCGCCCCGTTCTGCAGCGCCCGAGCCGCCGAGGCCGGCCGCGTCAGGGATTGCGCCGCGGCGGCATATTTCTCGAACGGCACCAGATCGTCGGGCTTGGCGCCGAGCTTGACGCACAGATCGAACACGAAGTTGTAGACCGCGCGCGCGGTGTCGAGATCGCTCCACACCGCCTCTTGCGCGGTGCGCATGCCGTCCTTGGTGACGCAGCGATAGTTGCCGGCGAGCAGCATGGCCCACTTGGCGAGCGGCACGAAGATCGAATCGTAGACTTTCAGCTTGACCGGCAACTCGATCTTGTTGCCGTCGCCCGGGTCATAGCGCACCGCTTCGATCTCGCTCTGCAGTTGCCGCAGGATGGCGGTCGATTTGTCGTCTTCGAACTTGGCGCATTTGAAGTTGGTCGGCAGCGTCACCAAAAGTTCGTTGGCCTTGCCGTCCGGCGGACGGATTGCCTGCGGGTCGGGGCTGTTCAAGGTGATCGTCTTGGGATCAAACGAATCCCATACGCTCGGGTCGGTATAGGCCGGCTTGAGCGCGTCGTAGTTCAGGCCGGGGATGCGCTTGATGTAGGGCAGCGGCGGCATGTTCATGATCGACATGCACGGCACCCGCGACTTCGCCACCGCGTCGAGTAGTTCGCGCACGCCTGGCGAGCGGTACTGCGGCTCCTGCATGCACAGCCCGATGAGATCGTAGTCCTTGGGGTTCACGCCGCTGGCCGGGCCGGCGGTGACGGCACCGGGAAGTTTGCGTGAATCGAGCACCACCGCATCCTTGCGGCCGCGCACCGGCAGCCGCACGCGAAAGCCCTCGGCGTTGATCAGGTCGGCCTCCGCCGGCAGGCAGACCAGATGCAACTTGTGGCCGCCGAACAGAAGCTTTGACGCCAGCAACGAGCCGTAAGACGCGCCCATCAGCAAGATATTGTAGGTCGGCATCACACACCTCCCAAAAAGGACCGGCCGGATGTTACCGGCTCTGGATGGAGCGGCACTGGCCGCTCATCGTCTTGTGCCGTCAATGCTATTGGTCTTGAGAGGCCGATGCAATGCAGACGGGCGCCCTAACAAAACGCGGCGCCGGCGAAAAAGTGCCCACGCCGCGCGTCTTGTCGGAGGCGGCTAGCCGCCGCTGGAATTAGTGCCACCGGGAGTGCCGTAACTCGGGGCCGGCGGCGTCGAGGCAGGGGCCTCGGGCGGCGGCGACGGCGGCAGCGGCTGCAACTTTGGCTTTCTCGGCTTCGGCGCGGCCTTCTTGGCCTTCTTCTTTGCCGGCTTTCTCGACTTCGCGGCTTTCTTTTTCTTGTAGGCCGGGGCGGCTCTCTTCTTCTTTTTCGCCGGTTTCCTCTTCGCCTTCGCTTTCGATTTCTTCGCCATGATCGTCCTCCCGATCCTTGCTACCGAGACCACAATCCCGTCGGCCCACCATGGGCCTAAAGTTACGGCGCGATCGGGCCGTTGTTCTGTCGGCAACGGCCTAAGGGTGCGCCGCCAGTCGCGGCCGCAGCTCCTGGAGCCGAGGCGGACATGAACCCCCCGTGGCCCAATCGATCAGCTCGACCGTATGCACGGCTGGAAGTTCCGTGCCGGCGCTGATCTGCGTGATGCAGCCGATATTGCCTGCAGCGATCACATCAGGTCGCAATCTTTCGATAGTCCCGACTTTGCGCGCGCGCAACCTTCTTGCGTAGTCCGGCTGCAGAATATTGTAGGTGCCAGCCGAGCCGCAGCACAGATGACCCTCCGGCACGTCCTTCACCGTGAAGCCGAGCTTCGCCAGAAGCTCCTTCGGCTGGCGGATGACGCGCTGGCCGTGCTGCAGCGAGCAGGCGGAATGATAGGCGACCACCAGTCCCGCGACGTCTTGCGCCGGCTTGAGCGGCAGGGTGGCGAGATATTCGGCGATGTCCTTGGCGAGGGCGGAGACGCGGGAGGCCTTATCGGCATAAGCCGGATCGGTGCGCAGCATGAAGCCATAGTCCTTCACCGTGGTGCCGCAGCCCGATGTGGTGATGACGATGGCATCGAGGTCTTCGAGCGCGGTCCAGGCATCGATATTGGCCCGCGCCTGGGCCAGCGCCTCATGCTCGCGCCCCATATGGTGGACCAGCGAACCACAGCAGCCGGCGCCGTCGGCCACCACCACCTCGACACCGTTGCGGGTCAGGACGGCGATGGCGGCAGCGTTGATCTCCGGCGACAGCACGTCGTTGACGCAGCCGGCGAGCAGCGCGACGCGCCCCTTACGCTCGCCGACGGCCGGGAAGATCTGCGATGCGAGCGGCCGCGACGGCGCCCTCCAGGGCGCAAGCCGCAGCATTGCCGCAAGCCGCTCGAGCCCCAAAGCTTCGGCGAGCGGAGCGAACGGCTTTGCCGGCAGCGCCGCCAGCAGCGCCAGACGGAAGCGCTGCGGATAAGGCATCAGCCAGGCCAGCGTGGCGCGCAGCAAGCGCTCCAGCGCCGGCCGCCGATACGTGCGTTCGATGCGGTCGCGTGCCTGGTCGACGAGATGCATATAGTGCACGCCGGACGGGCACGTCGTCATGCAGGCGAGGCACGACAGGCAGCGGTCGACGTGGAGCGCCACGTCGGCGCTCGCCGGCCGGTCGTGCTCCAGCATGTCCTTGATGAGGTAGATGCGGCCGCGCGGCGAATCGAGCTCGTTGCCGTCGAGCACGTAGGTCGGGCAGGTCGCGGTGCAGAAGCCGCAATGCACGCAGGCGCGCAGAATCTTGTCCGCTTCCGCGATATTCGGATCGGCGAGCTGGGCCAGGGTGAAATTGGTCTGCATGGCTCAAATACCCGCCCACATGCGCCCGGCGTTGAGCACGCCTTGTGGATCGAAACCTTGCCGCACGCGCGCGGTGAGGGCCGCCAGCGGCGGCGGCTCGGGCGTGAAGACATCGACCGCGGCGCGCACCGATGCCGGCGCGCGGATGAGCGTGGCATGGCCGCCGGCGGCCGCGACGGCGGCGCGCACCAGCGGCGCGCGCGCGTCGTCCGATGCCGGCAATGCCGCCCAGACGAGCCCGCCGGCCCAGTCGTAAAGCAGCTCCGCTTGCGCCTGTCCGGCAAGCGCGCGGCCGACCGCGGCGCCTTGCGACGGCGCCGTCGAGATGCGCCACAGGTCGCGACTGCCCGCGGGGCCTGCCGCCGCGAACGGCGTCACGTCGCGGATCGCGCGCCACAGCGCCCGCGACGGCGTCTCGTCCAAGGCGCCGAGCGTGCCGAGCGGCGCCA
>JASHQO010000176.1 GCA_030039105.1 Xanthobacteraceae bacterium | reverse complement strand
CGGCCGCGGCTAAAATTTTCAGCGTCCGAAGGAGTTTCGACCAATGCCGCAGAACGCCTCGCGTCAACCCGGGCGCCATTTTTTACAAATTCCCGGGCCGACGCCCGTTCCCGATCGCGTCATGCGGGCGATCGACATGCCGCTCATCGACCAGCGCGGTCCGGAGTTCGCCAAGCTCGGCAAGCGGGTGCTCGAGGGCATCAAGACGATTTTCAAGACCACGCAACCGGTCATCATCTATACCGCGACCGGCACCGGCGCCTGGGAAGCCGCATTGGTCAATACACTGTCGCCCGGCGACCGCGTGCTGATGGTCGAGACCGGCCAGTTCGCCACGCAATGGAAGACCATGGCGGAGAAGCTCGGGCTCAAGCCCGAGTTCATCAAAGGCGATTGGCGCACCGGCGCCGACCCGGCCGCGATCGAGGAGCACCTGCGCAAGGATAAGGCGCATGAGATCAAGGCGGTCTGCGTGCTGCATAACGAGACCGCGACAGGCTGCCTGTCGCCGATCGCCGCGATCCGCAAGGCGATCAGCGCCGCCGGCCATCCAGCGCTGTTCCTGGTCGACACTATCTCGTCGCTGGCCTCGACCGATTACCGCCACGACGAATGGGGCGTCGACGTCACCGTCGGTGGCGCGCAGAAAGGCTTGATGCTGCCGCCCGGCATGTCGTTCAACGCCGTCAGCGACAAGGCGCTCAATGCGGCGAAGACGTCGAAGCTGCCCAAATCGTTCTGGGCCTGGGACGACATGCTGACCATGAACAAGGTCGGCTTCTTCCCTTACACGCCGGCGACGCAGATGATCCAGGGCCTCGCCGTGTCGATCGACATGCTGCACGAGGAAGGCCTCGACAACGTGTTCGCGCGCCATCATCGCCTCGCCGAGGCGACGCGGCGCGCGGTGCGCGCCTGGGGGCTCGAAATCCTGTGCCGCGAGCCGAAATATTATTCGCCGACCATCACCGCGGTGCTGCTGCCGGAAGGCCACGACGCCGACGCATTCCGCGCATTGGCGCTCGACACCTTCAACATCTCTTACGGCGCGAGCTTCGGGCCCTATGCCAAGCGCTACTTCCGCATCGGCCATCTCGGCGACGTCAACGACGGCTGGATGATCGGCGTGCTCGGCATCACCGAGATGGCGCTCGGCCTTTCCGGCATTCCGCACAAGAACGGCGGCGTGCAGGCGGCGATGGATTATCTGGTCTCGGCTCATTCGGCCGGGGCGCGCGCCGCGGCGGAGTAATTATCAGCCGCCCATTCCCGCGAAAGCGAGTATCCATTTTCTTCGCGCGTGAAGAGTGGGTCTCCGCTTTCGCGGGGACGAGCGGCCTTACAGGAAACTTACGTCAGCGGCACCGCGCCGACCTGGTCCTTGAACGCCTGGCGCGACGAGATCGCGGCGTACCAGCGCTCGAAATTCTTCAACGGCGGACGCTCGGGCACTAGCTGCCGGTAGCGGTAGGCCATGATGCCGACCGGAATATCGCCGTAGGAGAACGCGTCGCCGGCGAGATAGGCCGTCTTCGCCAGTTGTTCGTCCATCATCAGCATGGCGGCGGTGGTGTTCTTCTTGCCGGCTTCGATCGCCGCGTGATCGCGCTTCTCCGGCGGCGTGCGGATCAGGCCCCAGAACACCGGCGTGATCGCCGGCCCGCACACCGACAATTGCCAATCCATCCATTTGCTGGCCAGCGCGCGAGCGCGCAGATCGGCCGGCTCGAGCACGGTCGATCTATGCTTGGCGGCGAGATAGCGCACGATGGAGTTCGATTCCCACAACAGAAAGCCGTCTTCCTCTTCCAGCGTCGGCACCAGGCCGTTGGGGTTCATCGCCAGATAGGCCGCCTCGCGGTTCTTGCCGAACGGCCCGCCGATATCGATGCGCTCGTGCGGCAGGCCCATCTCGGCTACCGCCCACATCACCTTCTGCACATTCGACGAGGTTTTTCGGCCCCAGATTTTGATCACGGCTATTCCCTCCCGCGATGACACACGCCGTCATAGCCGGGCTGGTCCCGGCCACCCACGTCTTGACGGCACGTATGTTGGAAGACGTGGATGCCCGGCACAAGGCCGGCATGACGGTTCGGAACGAGCGTGCAGCGGGCGTCAGTCGATTCGCCGCGCTTCCTCGGGCAGCATGATCGGAATGCCATCGCGGATCGGATAAGCGAGCCTGGCGGCGCGCGAGATCAGCTCCTGCTTCTCGGCGTCGTATTCGAGCGGACACTTGGTCAGCGGACAGACCAGAATTTCGAGAAGTTTTGGATCGACGCTGTCGGCGGGCGGCGTGGGCATCGGATGTTCTCCACTTTGTTTGCGACCCTACCATTTCCTTCATTGCGAGCGAAGCCAAGCAATCCAGTGGCGCGCAAAGACGTCGCCAACCTGTATGGAACCCCTGCCGCGGAAACCATCTTGGCCAGCAGTCAATCGCGACTGCAACAAACAGGCCGGACATATGGATGCAAGCGACCCGATCCGACACAGCTTCTCCACCTTGCAAGCAGCGGGCCGTCCACATATGGATTGCTTCGTCGTTTCACTCCTCGCAATGACGCGTTATTGCAGCGGCGTCTCGCCGGGGGTTTTGCTCTTGGCAAGCTCGATCTCGGTGACCGCGACGAGAATCTCGGCGCGGGTCTTCAGGTCCGGTGCCTCCAGCAGAGCCTGCTTCTCGGCGGCGTCATAGGGCGACATCATCGCCAGCGCATTGACCAGCGCCTCGTTGGGCGCGCTCTCGATGCCTTCCCAATCGACTTTGAGATTGTTGGCCTTGAGAAACGCGGTCAGCGCGCGCAGCAGCGCCTTGCGGTCGACTTCGTCCTCACCCTTGCGGGCGGTGAAGTCGTCGGCGAACGGCTGATAGGTCACCCGGCACTGCCGGTACGGCGTGCCGACGTTCAGCTCCTCCTCGACGCGAAAGCGCGAGACACCGGTGAGCTGGATCAGGTAGCGGCCGTCGCCGCTCTCGGCAAATTGCGTGATGCGGCCGACACAGCCGACCTGGAACAGGTGCGGCTTGGCCTCGTCGGGGCTCGGGTGGTGGGGATCGGGCTGGATCATGCCGATCAGCCGGTCGCCGGAGCGCAGCGCGTCGTCGATCATCGCAAGATAGCGCGGCTCGAAAATGTTCAGCGGCATCTGCCCGCGCGGCAGCAGCAGTGCGCCCGGCAGCGGAAAGACCGGAATCACGGCGGGGATCGACTCGGGCCCCTTGTAAGCCATGTTCATCGGCATGTCGCACTCCACTCCAAGTGCTCCGTCACCCTGAGGTGCGAGCCATCAGCGCGTTAACGCGCGTCTTCGACGCGCTATGGCGAGCCGCGAAGGGCGACGGCAACCAAGTCGGCTATAGCCGACTTGGTCATTCGAGATGATCGAAATCGCATAGCGATTTCGATTGGCGCCTCGGCCGGCATCTTTCGAGGCCCGCGCTGCGCGCGAGCACCTCAGGATGACGGGAAACAACTAAGCGAACAAAATCGACGACAGCTTTTTGCGGCCCTCGACGGTCGCCGCGTCGGTCGGACCCCATGCATCGAAGAATTGGACGAGCTGCTTGCGCGCACCGTCGTCGTTCCACTTGCGGTCGCGCTTGACGATGGCGATCAGGTGATCGAGCGCCTCGGCGCGGCGGCCCTTGCCGTTGAGCGCCACGGCGAGATCGAAGCGCGCCTGGTGGTCGAGCGGATCGGCGGCGACCTTGCGTTCGAGCTCGTCGATGGGTCCGATCGATTTGGCCTGCTCGGCAAGCTCGAGCGCGGCGCGGGCAGCGGCGACTGCGGCGTCGTTCTGCTTGGCTTCGGGCACCATGGCCAGCGTCTGCCGCGCCTGATCGAGGGCGCCGGTCGCGACGTAGCTCCGCGCCAAGCCGCCGAGCGCCGCCACATTGGCGCCGTCGTCGGCCAGCACCTGGGCATACATCTCGGCGGCGCCGGCGGCATCGCCCTCGGCCAGCGCCGCGTTGGCAGCCTCGAGCAAATCCTTGGTCTCGCCGCCGATGCGGTCCTTGGTCAGGCGTTCGAGGAAGGCGACAACCTGGCTCTCCGGCAGGGCGCCCATAAACCCGTCGGCCGGCTGACCGTTGACGAAGGCAATCACCGCCGGAATCGACTGGATGCCCATCTGGCCGGGAATGGCCGGATGGTCGTCGATATTCATCTTGACCAGCTTGACCTTGCCCTTGGCCGCCTTGACCGCCTTCTCCAGAACCGGGGTGAGCTGCTTGCATGGACCGCACCACGGCGCCCAGAAATCCACCAGCACCGGCTGGCGCTTGGATTCCTCGATGACATCCTTGACGAAGGTCTGCGTCGTCGTGTCCTTGACGACGGCATCCGCGGTTGCGGTTTGAGCCTGCTGCAACATGTTGCCTTGGTGTGCCTTCCCTTGGGGACCCCGGGCGGGCCGGTGCCAGCCTGCCCGCAATATTCCACCGATAAATGGGTCAGACGAGAGACGAATGCAATCAGGGTTCCGCGGCCGCCTGCGCCGCCGGGCCGGACACCGCCTCGATCCGCGGCGGGTGGCCGGTGGTTTGCAGGAATTTCACCAGCCCTTCCCGCGAAATCGTGGTCGTCCCGGTATTTACCAGCGGGTGAAAGTTGAGCATGGCGAGGCCCATCATGGCGGCGTCGAGCACCACGGTGACGCGGCCCGCGGTGTCGTTGATGGCGGCGAACGGGGTCACCGAGCCCGGCTCGACGCCGATCAATTCGCGCATCAACGCCGCCGAGCCGAATGAGAACCGCCCGGACGCACCAAGGAGCCGGTGCAGCGCCTTCAATTCGATCGCCGCGTCCTCGAGCGCCACCACCAGGAACGGCACGCCCTTCTTGTCGCGCAGGAACAGGTTCTTGGTGTGGCCGCCCGCAATGGTGCCGCGCAAGTCACGCCCCTCCTCCACGGTGAAAACCGGAGGGTGGCTGACGGTCTTGTGGGCGATGCCGAGGCTGTCCAAATAGGCGAAAAGGTCGTCCGGCGAGGCAGGCATTGACGGTCTCATAGGCCGGCGGGGCGACGGTTGCAAAGCCAGTCGCTCTTTGGCATAGCAGGGGCCGGCGGCTTCGGGTTCGACCGGATAGCCGCCTTACCCTTCTCGGATGCGGGTGTAGCTCAGGGGTAGAGCACAACCTTGCCAAGGTTGGGGTCGAGGGTTCGAATCCCTTCGCCCGCTCCAGATTTCCAGCTTTGCAAGCTTCTCGCCGCGCCGGAGAGAACAATCATCCGCCAGCGCCTGATCCTCCTCGCCCTGCTCTGGCTGTCCGGCGCGTGTCTGCGGCTCACCGTGTTGGCGGTGCCGCCGGTCATTCCGCTGCTGCACGCCGACCTGCATCTGTCGGAGACGCAGATCGGCTGGCTGTCGAGCCTGCCGCCGATGCTGTTTGCGCTCGCGGCGGTGCCGGGTTCGCTCATCATCGCGCGCTTCGGGCTTATTCCGGCGCTGCTGGTCGGAGCGCTGCTGAATACGCTCGGCGGCGCGGCGCGCGGCGCGATCGCCGATACGGCGTTCCTTTATCTCTCCACCGTCGTCATGGCGGCGGGCGTTTCGATCTCGCAGACGGCGCTGCCGCCGCTGGTGCGCGCCTGGTTTCCGGACCGCATCGGCTTCACCACTGCCGTCTATACCAACGGCCTTCTGGTCGGCGAGGTTCTGCCGGTGGCGCTGTCCATTCCGCTGGTGCTGCCGCTCGTGCAGGGTAGCTGGCGCCTGAATTTCGTGGTCTGGGCGCTGCCGGTTCTGCTGACCGCGTTGGTCCTCGCCGTCTGTATGCCGCAGCTTGGCGCAATGAATAACGCCCCGGCGGCGAAGCCGCGGTGGTGGCCGGATTGGCGACGGCCGTTGATCTGGCAACTCGGCCTGATCGTCGGTGGCGTCAACGCCACCTATTTCGTCAGCAACGCGTTTCTGCCCGATTATGTCACTGCGCAAGGCCGGCCCGACCTGGTCAGCGCCGTGCTCACGGCGCTCAATATCGGCCAGCTTCCGGCGGCGTTCGTGATGCTGGGCCTCGCCGGCCCGCTCGTGACCCGGCCATGGGCCTATGCGGTGACCGGCGTGGCGTCGCTCGGCGCGCTGATCGGCATGGTGACGAGCAACGGCTATTGGATCGTGTTCTGGGCCGGCGTGCTCGGCTTCACCAATACGCTGGTGCTGGTTCTGGCATTGGCGCTCCCGTCGCTGCTCAGCGCTTCGGACGACGTGCACCGCACCACGGCGGGCATGTTCACCATCAGCTACAGCTTCGCCATGCTGCTGTCGATCGTCGGCGGCTGGCTGTGGGACCTGACGCAACGGCCGATTGCGAGCTTCGCGCCCGTTGTGCTGTGCTGCGTTGTCATTGTGGTATTGGCATCGACGGTGAAGCGTGCCGCACAACATTGAGAAGAAAATCCGGGAGGGCATAGTGAGGTCGAGGATGATCGTGGCCGCGCTGGCAGCGATGCTGGTCGTGGCGTCGGCGCGGGCGCAGACTTACCCGGACCACGCGGTGCGGCTAATCATTCCGTTCGCTCCCGGCGGCAGCATCGACACGCTCGGCCGCATACTCACCGACAAGCTCGGCGCCATCTGGGGTCAGTCGGTGTTCATCGAGAACCGCGCCGGTGCCGGCGGCACGGTGGGCATCGCAGTGGCGGCGCAGGCCGCGCCGGACGGCTACACCATCGTGTTCGGCGGCCAGTTCATGGCGGCGAACGTCACCATCGCGCCATCGCAAAGTTTCGATCCGGTCAAGAATTTTGCGGCCGTCATCCTGGTTGCCACCGGCCAGGACGCGCTGATGGTGCCGGCGAATTCGCCGTTCCATTCGGTCAGGGCGGTGATCGACTACGCCAAAGCCCATCCGGGCGAACTGACCTACGCGTCGCTCGGCGTCGGTTCCAGCGGCCAGCTCGCGTCGACGCTGTTCAGCGAGGTCGCCGGCATCACCTTGCAGCACGTGCCGTACAATTCGTTCAGCCAGGCGGTGACCGACGTGTCGGCGGGGCGGATCTCGATCTGGCTCACGACGCTGGGCGGCTCGATCGGCCACATCCAGGCCGGCAAGCTGCGCGCGCTCGCCGTGTCCGGCCCGACGCGGGCCGCGCAACTGCCTGACGTGCCGACCTTCGACGAGCTCGGCGTCGCCTATGGCAACGACACGAGTTGGTACGCGCTATTCGCGCCGGCCGGGACGCCGCGCGATGTCATCGCCAAGATCAACGCCGACACCAACCGCGTCTTGATCGATGCGGATATGACGCAGCGCGCGACAAAACTCGGCTTTCGCCTGGTCGGCGGCACGCCGGACGAGCTCGGCACGCACCTGCGCAGCGAGATCGGCAAATGGGCCAAGGTCGCCAAGGCGGCGGGACTGGTCGGAGCCAAGGACTAATATCCAACCGCGAGCCCACCCGGCGTGCGCGGGTCGGCCGCGCCCATCAAACCGCCGGGCCCAACGACAATCGAATTCACCGACGTGAACTTCCCGGTCGAGACGATCTTGTCGCCGCGCGCCTGCAGCCCGGCCAGCACGTCGGGCGAGACGCCGGACTCGGCAAAAACCTGGTCGGGCAGCCATTGATTGTGGATGCGCGGCGCCGACTCGGCGGCGGCGATGTCCAAGCCGCGGTCGATCACGTCGATCACCACCTGCAGCACCGCGGTGATGATGCGGCTGCCGCCGGGCGAGCCGGTGACCAGGAACGGCTTGCCGTCTTTGAGGATGATGGTCGGCGTCATCGACGACAGCGGCCGCTTGCCTAGCCCCGGCGCGTTGGCGTCATAGCCGATCAGGCCATAGGCGTTCGGCGCCTCTGGCTTGGCGGCAAAATCGTCGAGCTCGTTGTTGAGGACGATGCCGGTGCCGTCGGCGACCAGGCCGACGCCGTAGCTGAAATTGAGCGTATACGTGTTGGCAACCGCGTTGCCGAACCGATCGACCACGGAGAAATGCGTGGTGTTGCGGCCTTCCT